>NZ_LIRL01000413.1 GCF_001419795.1 Streptomyces niveiscabiei | reverse complement strand
CCCCCGACCACCACCCCGCGCCCCACGGTCACGACGAACGCCCCGGCGACGACCGCCCCCCGCCCCCCGCCACCCTGCCGCTTGCCCCGCCTGTGCCTGCTCACGCCGTCAACCTACGACTCACGACCGACCACCCGTCGTCCACCACACGTTCCGAAACTCTCCCGATCGAGTGAAATTCGGGCAACTGTCGGACACACCACGACCACTCTCGATACGGTGACGCCACACCAGCCCCCCGTGACACGAGGACCACCGCTGCCCGCCCACCGCGTGGCCATACCGGCCCTTCCCGAACAACCATCACCTACGCACACCCGCCTCCCGGCGTTCAACACCGCACCCCCGGCCGAGGCCCACACCCTCCTCCTGTCCTGCCTCCACAGCGAAACCTGGGCACAAAGAGTCGCAACCCACCGCCCCTACCCCACGCTCGACGCCCTCCTGGCAGCAGCGGACGAGGCAGCGTACGACCTGACGAGGGCCGAGTTGGCGGAGGCCCTGGCGGCGGAAAAAACGCCGCAACTCCCACCAGAAACGTACGCAGCGGCTCACATGGCCCTCAGTGCGGCACACGCGGCATACGAGTCGAAGTTCGGCCACGCCTTCGTCGTCTGCGAGGACTCTCTGGACGCCGTCCTGGAAGCCATCCGGTCACGATTGCCAAACGATCCGGAGGACGAACGGGTACTGGCGGCAGAGGAACTCCGCAAGCTCGCAAAGGAACGGTTGCTGAGGGCTTTTTAGGGGCGCGGGGAACTGCGCGACCAGCCACAACGGCGCCGCACCCGGCACATAACAGCACCCACCACCCCAGATGCCGCACGGCTTCACCCATCCGCGTGCCACTTTGATCACACCGGTAGGCCCGCCGTAAACCCGCCCCCACCGCGTAGCTAACATGCTGGGGGCCGGTGGACCGTACCCGGCCGGGCCGACCGACAGCACAAGCCGGCAGGCCCCGAACCCCGCTCCCGGAGGGACTTCCGTGCCGGCTGGAACGCTGTACCGCGGCCGGGAAGGAATGTGGTCCTGGGTGGCTCACCGAGTCACCGGCGTCCTCATCTTCTTCTTCCTGTTTGTCCACGTACTCGACACCGCTCTCGTGCGTGTCTCCCCCGAGGACTACGACAAGGTCGTAGCCACGTACAAGACGCCGATCGTCGCGTGCCTTGAGTACGGCCTCGTCGCCGCCATCCTCTTCCACGCGCTCAACGGCCTCCGCGTCATCGCCGTCGACTTCTGGTCGAAGGGCCCGCGCTACCAGAAGCAGATGCTCTGGACGGTCGTCGGCCTGTGGCTCGTGCTGATGATCGGCGCGATCTACCCCGTCCTCGGCCACGCGGCCCGCGAACTCTTCGGGAGCTGACACCGATGGCCACCACCGAAACCACCGCGTCCGGCATCGGCCCCGTCGAGGGCGGTTCGCTGTACGACGTCGACAACCCGGCCCCGTACATCGAGGCCCCGCGCAAGCGCACGAAGAAGACCCCGAAGTCGACGAGGGGCAACTTCGAGCTGGTCGCGTGGCTGTTCATGCGGCTGTCCGGCATCGTCCTGGTCGTCCTGGTCATCGGGCACCTGCTGATCCAGCTCGTGCTGGACGGCGGCGTCTCCAAGATCGGCTTCGCGTTCGTCGCGGGCCGCTGGGCGTCCCCGTTCTGGCAGGTCTGGGACCTGCTGATGCTGTGGCTGGCGATGCTGCACGGCGCGAACGGCCTGCGTACGGTCATCAACGACTACGCGGAGCGCGCGAACACCCGGCTGTGGCTCAAGGGCCTGCTCTACACCGCCACGGTGTTCACCATCCTGCTGGGCACGCTGGTGATCTTCACCTTCGACCCGAACATCCGCTAGGCACGGGGCTGCGACCAACATGAAGATCCACAAGTACGACACCGTCATCGTCGGCGCGGGCGGCGCCGGTATGCGCGCGGCCATCGAGTCGACGAAGCGCAGCCGCACCGCCGTGCTGACGAAGCTCTACCCGACCCGCTCCCACACGGGTGCCGCGCAGGGTGGCATGGCCGCCGCGCTGGCGAACGTGGAGGAGGACAACTGGGAGTGGCACACCTTCGACACGGTCAAGGGCGGTGACTACCTGGTCGACCAGGACGCCGCCGAGATCCTGGCGAAGGAGGCCATCGACGCCGTCCTCGACCTGGAGAAGATGGGCCTGCCGTTCAACCGGACGCCCGACGGGACGATCGACCAGCGCCGCTTCGGCGGGCACAGCCGCAACCACGGCGAGGCGCCGGTGCGCCGCTCCTGCTACGCGGCCGACCGCACCGGTCACATGATCCTCCAGACGCTGTACCAGAACTGCGTGAAGGAGGGCGTGGAGTTCTTCAACGAGTTCTACGTCCTCGACCAGCTGATCACCGAGGTCGACGGGGTCAAGCACTCCGCGGGCGTGGTGGCGTACGAGCTGGCGACCGGCGAGATCCACGTCTTCCAGGCGAAGGCCGTGATCTACGCGTCCGGCGGCACCGGCAAGTTCTTCAAGGTGACGTCCAACGCGCACACCCTGACCGGTGACGGGCAGGCCGCCTGCTACCGGCGCGGGCTGCCGCTGGAGGACATGGAGTTCTTCCAGTTCCACCCGACCGGCATCTGGCGCATGGGCATCCTGCTGACGGAGGGCGCCCGCGGTGAGGGCGGCATCCTGCGCAACAAGGACGGCGAGCGCTTCATGGAGAAGTACGCGCCGGTCATGAAGGACCTCGCGTCACGTGACGTCGTCTCGCGCTCCATCTACACGGAGATCCGTGAGGGCCGCGGCTGCGGTCCCGAGGGCGACCACGTCTACCTCGACCTCACGCACCTCCCGCCGGAGCAGCTCGACGCGAAGCTCCCGGACATCACCGAGTTCGCGCGCACCTACCTCGGCATCGAGCCGTACACGGACCCGATCCCGATCCAGCCCACCGCGCACTACGCGATGGGCGGCATCCCGACGAACGTCGAGGGTGAGGTCCTCTCGGACAACACCACCGTCGTCCCGGGCCTGTACGCCGCCGGCGAGGTCGCCTGCGTCTCCGTGCACGGCGCGAACCGCCTCGGCACCAACTCGCTGCTGGACATCAACGTGTTCGGCAAGCGGGCCGGCATCGCGGCGGCCGAGTACTCCCAGGGCGCCGACTTCGTCGAACTCCCGGAGAACCCGGCGCAGTTCGTCGTCGACCAGGTGGAGCAGCTGCGCGCGTCGACCGGCACCGAGCGGGTGGCGGTGCTGCGCAAGGAGCTCCAGGAGACCATGGACGCGAACGTCATGGTGTTCCGGACCGAGCAGACGATCAAGACGGCCGTCGAGAAGATCGCCGAGCTGCGCGAGCGGTACAAGAACGTCTCGGTGCAGGACAAGGGCAAGCGGTTCAACACGGACCTCCTGGAGGCCATCGAGCTGGGCAACCTGCTCGACCTGGCCGAGGTGATGGCCGTGTCGGCGCTGGCCCGCAAGGAGTCGCGCGGCGGTCACTACCGCGAGGACTACCCCAACCGCGACGACGTCAACTTCATGCGCCACACCATGGCGTACCGCGAGGTCGGCGACGACGGCACGGATTCGATTCGTCTCGACTACAAGCCGGTCGTGCAGACCCGCTACCAGCCGATGGAGCGTAAGTACTGATGGCAACTCCCGTTCTGGACAAGGTGGAGGCGGAGGCCGCGGCCTCGGACCACCTCATCACCGTCACGTTCCGCGTCCGCCGGTTCAACCCGGAGGTCTCGGCGGAAGCGGTCTGGGAAGACTTCCTGCTGGAGATCGACCCCAAGGAGCGCGTCCTCGACGGCCTCCACAAGATCAAGTGGGACCTGGACGGCACGCTCACGTTCCGCCGCTCCTGCGCGCACGGCATCTGCGGCTCGGACGCCATGCGGATCAACGGCAAGAACCGTCTTGCCTGCAAGACCCTGATCAAGGACATCAACCCGGCCAAGCCGATCACGATCGAGCCCATCAAGGGCCTCACGGTCCTGAAGGACCTGGTCGTGGACATGGAGCCGTTCTTCCAGGCGTACCGCGACGTCATGCCCTTCCTCATCACGAAGGACACGAACGAACCGACCCGCGAGCGTCTCCAGACGGCCGAGGACCGCGAGCGCTTCGACGACACGACGAAGTGCATCCTCTGCGCGGCCTGCACGTCCTCGTGCCCGGTCTTCTGGAACGACGGCCAGTACTTCGGCCCGGCGGCGATCGTCAACGCGCACCGCTTCATCTTCGACTCGCGCGACGAGGCCGGTGAGCAGCGCCTGGAGATCCTCAACGACCGTGACGGCGTGTGGCGTTGCCGCACGACCTTCAACTGCACGGACGCCTGCCCGCGCGGCATCGAGGTCACGAAGGCGATCCAGGAGGTGAAGCGAGCGCTCATCACGCGCCGCTTCTAGCTTCCGGGTACGCCCCACTGGGCCCCGTTCCTCCGGTGTCGCACCGGGGAGCGGGGCCCTGCGCGTTGCCTCGCCTTTCGGCCGGCCGCTGTGGCTTGAAGCGTCAACTCACCTTGATCTGCTTGAGAGTTCAAGCCAGACTCTGGCGCATGGCAATCCTGAGAAAAGCGGCGACGGCCTCCCTGGCCCTCGCAGCCGCGCTCTTCGCGATACCCCCCACTGCCTCGGCCTCCCCCGCGTGGACGACGGAGACGTCCGCCGGCAGCACGATCACGGTGGTGCCCAGCACAAGTGGCCGCCCCGGCAAGGAACTTCTCTTCCACACCGAGGGCAACGGCAAGGCGTTCGTCGTCCTGCCGCTCAAATACCTTCCGGCGAACAGCCTCTGGGCCCGGGTACGGGTGAAGCTGGGCGCCGTGCCGATCCAGCCGGACTGGGCGCACTGGACGCTCGCGGAGGCGTCCGGCAGCGATTCGCCCACGCTGGTACGGCCGTTGGGCGGCCAGTACGCGCCCACCGACAAGGGCAACTTCTACGGCGTCGGCTCGGACCTGGGCGTGACCGGCGACTGGACGAACTGGCGGACCTCGGCGCCGGCCGCCACGGGCGTCTGGCAGTGCCTGGAGTTCCACCTCGACGCGTCCGACAACAAGGTCACGGTGTACTTCGACGGGGTCGAGAACCCCGACCTGACCGTGTCGACGAAGAACCACGGCGGGACCGCCGACGACTTCGTGTTCCCCACGTTCGACAAGCTGAAGCTCGGCTGGCAGCTGTACCAGGCGAACCCGAGCCCCTCGTCGTACGACGTCCGGATGTCCGACATCGCGGTGGGCCCCCGGCGCGCCGGCTGCTGAGCCCGGCCGGGTCCGGCTGAGTCCGACTGAGCCCGTAGGACCGCGGAGGGGTCCGCCCCTGGGAGAAGATCAGGGGCGGACCCGGGACCCCGCGGGGGGGTCAGCCTCGCAGGACGCGGCCCTGCTTGTCCGTGCGGTCGTTGCTGACGAGGAAGATGATCCCGTCGATCAGCGCCCAGAAGCCGAGGCCGCCGCAGGTCAGGAGCTGGGCGATACCGACGCCGACGTTGCCGACGTAGAAACGGCCGATGCCGAGGGTGCCCAGGAAGATCTGGAGGAGGCCGGCGACGATCTTCGACTTGTCGGAGTACGGGCGGCCCTGCGGGTCGTAGCCGTACGGGGCGTCGGCGTTGGGGACGGGGACGGTCATAGGAACTGCTCTCCTGACGGGGACTGCTCGGAAGGCGAGAAGCCGGGGAGCGCGCACGTCAGCCCATGCCTCGGCCGTCCCCCCGGGTGAGCGCCGAGCGTAGGCAGGGGCGGGCGCCGAACGGCAGCCCCGTCGAACTATCGTTCCCCGAACGTGACAAAACTCGCGCCAACTTCCGGCCGGTTCCAGCCACTTCCGGGGTCCGGCTCAACCCGTGCGCGGCAACGGGCGTCGCGTCAGTCGTCGCGTCAGTGCAGGTTGCGGACGACGGCCCAGGCGACGGCGATCCCGAGGATCAACGCCTGCGTACGCCCGCCGGCTTGAGGCCGCCAGCGGCGTCCCCGCCCGATCCCCTCCCACATCCAGCGTCCCAGCAGCGCGAGCGCGAACGGGGAGGCGAGCAGCAGCGCCCGGTTGTCGAGCCACGCCGCGTCCAGACGGCCGTGCATCAGGTCGTACACCATGCGGGTGCCGCCGCACGCGGGGCAGAGCAGCCCGGTGACGAGCCGGAAGGGGCACTGGGGGAGAAGGTGACCCGGTTGGTGCGGGTCGGTGCCGTACAGATACGCCGCCCCCGCGCCCCCGGCGACGAGCACCGCGAGGGGGGCTGTCGCCGGGCGCCGGAGGAAGGAGGCGAACGTGACGGGGTACGCGGGCGCGTCCCCGGTCGGCGCGAGTGGCGTTTCAGCCACGGAGGACTCGGCCCTGGCTGTCCGTCGTGCTGTCGCTGGTCAGCAGGATGATGCCGTCGATCAGGGCCCAGATGCCGAAGCCGCCGCAGGTGAAGAGCTGGGCGAGGCCGAGGCCGACGTGTCCGATGTAGAACCGGCCGACGCCGAGGGTGCCGAGGAAGAGCTGGAGGATCCCCGCGACGATCTTCGACTTGTCGGAGTAGGGGCGGCCGAAGGCGTCGTAGCCGTAGGGGGCGTACGGGTCACCGGTGTACGTCCCGGGCGGCGGCTGGTAACCGACGCCGGGCGGCATCTGGCCGGCGGGGTAGCCGTAGCCCTGCGG
>NZ_LIRL01000412.1 GCF_001419795.1 Streptomyces niveiscabiei | reverse complement strand
GACCGCCGCGTCGAGGTGGGCGATCTTCACGTGACCGGTGTCCTGCGGGTCGCCGGGTCCGGGGCCCATGACGACGAGGTCGAACTCGTCGAAGGCGTAAGCCTCGTCGAACCGGCGGACCGTCACCTCCAGTTCCAGCGCCTTGAGCTGCTTCTCGATCATCGACGTGAACGTGTCCTCCGCGTCGACGACGAGGACCCGCTGACCGGCGAGGCGGGGCCGGGAGCCGACCTGTGCGGCACCGTCGGCCAGCCAGAAGTCGGCGACGGACAGGTTCCGCCGCTCCAGTGCCGCCCGCACCTCGGGATGCGAGGTGAACCGCGCGGGACCGCCCGCCTCCAGCGCCGCGACCAGCCCGGCCGCCTTGGCCCGGGTCTCGGCGACCTCGGCGAGGGGGTCGGAGTGCCGGACGAGCGTCGCCCCGACACCGATGTCCACCCGGCCGCGCGCGTCGATGTCGGCCGTACGGATGAGGATCGCGGAGTCCAGCGTGCGCGCTCCCCTCTCGTCGCGCCCGATCAGCGCGGCGACCCCGCTGTAGTACCCGCGCCCGCGCGGCTCGTGCCGGGCGATCACCCGGCACGCGCTCTCCAGCGGGCTGCCCGTGACGGTCGGCGCGAAGAGGGTCTCGCGCAGGATCTCGCGCGGGTCCCGGTCGCAGCGCCCCTCGATGAAGTACTCGGTGTGCGCGAGCCGCGCCATCTCCTTGAGGTACGGCCCGACGACCCGCCCGCCGTCGGCGCAGATCCGGGCCATCATCTTGAGTTCCTCGTCGACGACCATGTACAGCTCGTCGGCCTCCTTGCGGTCGGCGAGGAAGTCGAGGACGCCGGGCAGGGTCGGCCCGGACTCGGGGTAGCGGTACGTCCCGCTGATCGGGTTCATGACGGCGGTCCCGTCGTGCAGGCTGACGTGCCGCTCGGGCGTCGCCCCGACGAACGTCCGCTCCCCGGTGTGCACGACGAACGTCCAGTACGCGCCGGTCTCCCGCTCGACGAGCCGCCGGAAGAACGTCAGCGCGGAGTGGACGCCGTACCCGGTGATGTCGGCCGTGAACGACCGCTTGATCACGAAGTTGGCGCCCTCGCCGGTGCCGATCTCGTCCGCGACGACGCGCCGCACGATCTCGGCGTACTCCTCGTCACCGACGTCGAAGCGGCCCCCCGTCAGCTCGATCCCGGCGTCCGGGATCCGCGCGAGGGCCTCGGTGAGCGGCAGGGTCTCCTGCTCGGTGACGGTCATCGCGATCAGCGGCGCCCCGTCGTCGTGGCTCTCGAACCCCCGCTCGGCGACCTGCCGGTAGGGCACGAGGACGAGGACCTCGGCGCCGGGCCCGCGGTCGTCGCCGTCGCTGGTGAGGGGTATCTCCCCCAGCGTGGACGGGAGTTGGACCTCCCCCAGCAGCACGTCCAGGGACCTCGGGCCCGCGGTCTCCGGCCGGAACAGCACGGCGAACGGTCCCGCGGTTTCCTCAAGCACCCTCTGAAGAGCGTCACTTGTCATCCCAGGACCTCCTTCGTCGGCAGGACGACCGCACAGCAGCGGGCCGCGTACTCCAGCGCCATCCGGTGGTCGCCCTCCCCGAAGTCCGCGACGGCGTCGGCGACGAGGAAGGTCTCGATGTCGTGCGTGTACGCCTCGACGCAGGTCGCCAGCACGCCGACGTGCGCGTAGATCCCGCACACGACCAGCTGATCCCGCCCGGCGTCCCGCATCCGCTGCAACAGATCGGTGTTGAAGAACGCGCTGTACCGCCACTTGGTGAGCAGCCAGTCCCCGTCGCGAGGAGCAACGGGCTCGACAACTTCCCGATCAGCGGGGTCGACGCGCATACCCGGACCCCAGAAGTCCTTGAGCAGCCCGCGCTGTTGGGGCGTCATGCCGCCGGGCTGAGCGGTGTAGGCGACGGGTACGCCGCCGGCCCTGGCCCAGGAGGTCAACTCGGCGGCGTTGCCGATGAGTTCGGTACGCAGCGCGTCGGGGAGGGGCCGAAGAAAGTACCGCTGGAGGTCGTGGAGCAGCAGAACGGCTCGCGAAGGATCGACGCTCCACGCGGGGATGCGAGGCGGGAGGGACTCGGCGGTGGGCATGGGATAGGGGGAAATGGAGGGCAAACCAGGCATGGGAGCTCCTTTTGACGAAGGCTCAGTTGAGGCACCTGCGGGGCGCGGGGCTGTATCGATTTGCGGCTCCGCCGCGTGGGCGCGACCAGCCACAACGGCGCAGCAGTCGGCAACGGTCAAGCCCCCAACGTCGCCCCTCCGTCGACCGTCAGGTCATGCAGCGTGATGTGCGACGCCTCGTCCGACAGCAGGAAGCACACCGCCGCCGCCACGTCCTCCGGCCGCGCGATCTTCCCCAGCGGAATCCCCAGCTTGAACGCCGCCGGCGACCCGTCGATGGTCTTCTGCCGCCCGCTCTCGTCGGCCCACATGGAACTCAGCATCGGCGTGTCCGTGGACCCCGGCGCCACGACGTTGCACCGGATCCCGTACCGGGCCACCTCCACGCCGAGCGACTTGGTGAACTGCGCGGCGGCGGCCTTGGACGCGGCGTACGCGGCCATCTCGCTGCGCGGCGTGCGCGCGGCGTTGGACGCGACGGTGACGATCGCCCCGCTGCGCCGGGGAATCATCCGGTCGACGACGGCCCGGGTCATGTGGAACACCCCGGTCGCGTTGACGGCGAAGGTGTCGGCCCAGTCCTGCGTACGGAACCCCCGGACCGCGCCGAGCCGCAGGATCCCCGCCGCGTTGACGAGGAAGTCGATGCCGCCGAGCCGCTGTTCGGCCTCGTCGACGACGCGGCGTACCGCGTCCTCGTCGGTGATGTCGGCGGGCAGGGGCGCGATGTCGAGGCCGCCGGTGGAGAGTTTGGTGGTGACTTCGAGCAGTTCCCGCACATCCCGGTCGACGGCGGCGACGCGCGCCCCGGCGGACGCGAGCGCCTGCACGATCGCCGTACCGATACCGCCCGCCGCACCCGTCACGAGCGCGGTCCTGTTGGCCATGCTGTCCATGGAGTTCCTCACTTCGCAGGGTGCCACGCGGAGGCGACCGCCACCGCTTGGCCGGGGTTGAGCCGGGGGTCGCAGTGGGAGGTGTAACGCCCGGTGGAGCAACCGGAGTTGGCGACGCACTCGACGACGTCGTCGGGGGTGGTCTCCAGGTGGAGCCCGCCCGCGACGCCCCCGGCGGAGCGCACGGCCTCCTGGAAGGCGGTGATCTCGCGCTCGACGGTCTCGGTGTGCCGGGTCTTGACGCCGTCGGGGGTGGTGACGGTGTTGCCGTGCATGGGGTCGCTGAGCCAGCTGACGGGGTGCCCGGCGGAGCGTACGGCGGCGACCAGCGCGGGCAGCACGTCGGCGACCGTGCCGGCGCCCATGCGGGCGATCAGCGTGAGCCGTCCGGGTTCGCGCTCGGGGTCCAACTTCTCGCAGAGCGCGAGGAGTTCGGGAACGCTCATCTTGGGGCCGACCTTGCAGCCGACAGGGTTGACGACCTCGGCGAGCAGCGCGACGTGCGCGCCGTCGACCTGGCGGGTGCGTTCGCCGATCCACGGCATGTGGGTGGAGGCGAGCAGCAGCCGGCCTTCGCGGTCGCGGCGCAGCATGGGGATCTCGTAGTCGAGGAGGAGCGCCTCGTGGCTGGTCCACACGGGCGGTTCGATGCCGGCGCGGCGCCCGAGGTGCTCCATGATCTCGGCGGCGGCCATGTACCCGGTGAGCAGCCGCAGCGGATCGGGCCGCCTGCCGTCCTTCTCGAACTCCGGCGAGTTGACCATGTGCCCCCGGAACACGGGGAGTTCGACGCCGTCCACGGTCTCGGTGTCGTTGGAGCGGGGCTTGGCGAACTGTCCGGCGATGCGCCCGATGCGGACGACGGGACGGTGCGCGATCATCTTGACGGCGCCCGCGAGGAGGTCGAGGACTGCGGTCTTGCGGGCGACGTGGGCGACCGTGCACTCGTCGGGGTCCTCGGCGCAGTCGCCGGCCTGGACGACCAGGGCGTTCCCGGCGGCGACCTCGGCGAGGGCGGCGCGCAGGGCCCGTACGTCCGCACCCGTGACCAGTGCGGGGCGCCGGACCAGCTCGTCGCGTACGCGCTCCAGTTGCTCCAGGTCGTCCCATGCCGGCTGCTGCCGCGCGGGTTTCAGCCGGATGTCGAGCAGGGTGTTGTCCACTGGGGTCTCCGTAGAGCTGAGGGGTCACGGCCTGCGGTGCGGGGCGAGCCGTGGCGCGCTCGGAGGAAACCGGCGGCGCGGGGCGCGGCGCGGGATGCGGGTGACGGCTCGCCAGGATTCTTGGGCCGTCGCCGAGGCCCGGCCAACGGGCCTGTGAGCAGTACGTCAGGTGCGGCGGAGTCCATCAGGTCGAGGACTTGACATTGTTCCCGCGCATTTGTTGCCGGGGGGTGGGGCGTCCGTAGAGTGAGGCGCGGCCGAAGGCGCTGCGGGGT
Organism: Streptomyces niveiscabiei; assembly: GCF_001419795.1. Taxonomy (GTDB): domain Bacteria; phylum Actinomycetota; class Actinomycetes; order Streptomycetales; family Streptomycetaceae; genus Streptomyces; species Streptomyces niveiscabiei. Next base: position 9,041 of record NZ_LIRL01000412.1, on the reverse strand, counting down.
GGACGAGGGACGGAATCCCCGTGGCGTGAAAACGGCTTTCCGGGCGGCGGCCCGGCCGAATTCCGTGGCGGCCCACCGCTGCCCGGCCTATTCGTGTGCCGTTTTAATCTGTCCGGATATTCCGGTCGTTCTCCGTCACGTCCCTCGTCACGCGCCCGCGGTGGTCGGGGCCGGGTGTTCGCGGCGGAGCTGCCAGTACGCGGTGAGGGCGGTCTGGGAGGTGTTGCCCGGGTGGAGCTTCTCCAGGAGGCGCTCGTAGAGCGGCTCGCGCAGCCTCAACCGGGCGATGACGGCGACGAGTTCGGTGATGAGCTGGCGGTCGCGGCCCGCGCGCAGCTCGGCCTCGATCCACTGGTCGACGGCGCGCCGGCGGGAGCGCTCCAGGTCGTCGATCCTCAACTGGAGCCGTGGGCCCGCCTCCACGCCGCTGAACGCCTCGCCGGACCACAGGGCGAGGGCCTGGCGCAGCCGGCGGGCCGCGCTCTCCGCGTCGCCCGCCTCCATCGCGCGGTACCCGGCGCCCGCGTACCGGTCGAAGTCCCAGGTGTCGAGGGTGCCCGCGCCGGTCTCCAGCCGGTATCCGCCCGGGAGTTCGGAGAGCAGGTCCTCGCCGCGCCGGCCGCCGCGCAGGGCTTCCGCGAACCGCTCGCGCAGCTCCCGCACGGCCGTCTGGACGACCAACCTGCCGGTGCCGGGCGGCTCTTGGGGGGCGACTTCCTCGGCGAGGACGGCGGTGGGCACGAGTTGGCCGGGGTAGGCGGCGAGGAGCGCCAGCGTCTGGCGGGTCAGCCGGGCGGCCGGGAGGACGGGCATACCGTCCACTTTGACCGAGAACGTTCCGAGTACCTTGATGTCCACGCTGCCCCCAAGCGATTCGCCACCAGCCTCGGCCGGATTCTGGATCTCGACCGCACGAAAGAATAATGGCTTTTTTGTTTTCGGGACAACTCCCCGAACCTGACACGCCGTCGGAACGGCTGCCTAAAGTGGTGAGGATTTTGTTTCACTGGCTGTTCGTCCTGTCGACGGCGCAGGTTCAGGGAGGAACGGCATGAGGCAGCAGCGGGCCGTTCGGACGCGGCGGACCCTGGTGGACGCGGCGGCCGAGGTCTTCGACCGGGACGGCTACGAGGGCGCCTCCCTCACCCGGGTCGCCCAGGCGGCGGACACCTCGCTCGGCGCGCTCACCTTCCACTTCGCGTCCAAGGAGGACCTGGCGAGGACGGTCGGCGAGCAGGGGGTCGGCAGGACGCGGGCCGCCCTCATGGACCTGCCCGCGCACCCGGCGTCGTCCATGAGCTGGCTCGCGTCCTTCACCCTCGCGCTCACCGGGCTCCTCGACCACGACCCCACCGTACGGGCCGCCGCCCGCCTCACCCGCGAGCTCCTGTGGACGCCGCCCAACTGGTACTCCGCCTGGCAGCCGGCCCTGCGCGACCGCCTCGCCTCGGTCTGCCCCGCCGAACTCCCGCCCGGCGCCGACCCGTCGACCCTCACGGCGCTCGCCGCGCACCTGATCGCCGGCTCGGAGACCTGCGCACGGCAGCGCGCGTACCATCCCGAGGCCGGGGAGCAGGGGTGCGGGGGGTCCACGGAGGACGTGTCGCGGATACTGCGACTGGTGCTGGACAGCGGGCCGTTGGTGGAGGGGGCGCATCCGACGGGGGTGTCCGTCCGGAAGGGCTGACACCGGGAGGCCGGCACCGGAGGGGACGGCACCGGGAGGGGATGCCGGCGGAGGGGACGGCAGCGGGTCACCCGGCCTCGCCCGCGCGCCCCGCGCCGTACTCGATCAGGGCCGCTGTCGCCGGTGTCGCGACCCCCGGCAGCAGGCAGCGCCAGATCGCCTCCACCCGGGCCGGCAGGTCCTGGTACTCGGTCTCGATGCGGGAGTGGATCTGGGCGCCGGTGCAGGCGTTGACGAGGACGCGGGCCAGTTCCTCCACGTCGACGCCGGGGCGCAGTTCGCGGCGGGCGCGGGCCGTGCGCAGGTGCTCGACGAGGACGTCCGCCCACTGGCGGTGCGAGTTCTGCTCGGGGACGACGAAGTTCTCCTGGTCCATCACGAGGCGCGCGCCGGCCTGGAGCAGCGGGTCGGACAGCATCCGGCAGGCCCACATCAGCGTGAGGTCGACGGCGTGCTGCAAGCCCTCGGACGGATGCGGCGCGACCATGAACAAGGGCTGCGACACGACGATCTCGCGCGCGAGGTGCTCCTTGTTCCGGAAGTGGAAGTAGACGGCCCCCAGGGTCAGCCCCGCCCGCTCGGCTATCCCCTTCACGGTCGCCCGCTCGAACCCCACCTGCCCGAACATCTCCGCAGCGGCCCGCAGCAACGCCGTACGCGTCACCTCGGCCCGCCGCTGCTTCAACGTCCGTGTCGTCATCACGCCCTCCACGGGCTCCCCCGGAGAAACACATTCACCCGAAATGATCGTATCCCCGAACCCGTGGCCCCAACATCGGCCCGTGCAGGACGAGTTACCCGCCCGTCAGGCCCAGCCTGAGCTGCTCCTCCTCGACGACGCGGCGCGCGAGGCCGGTGTCCGAGACGTCCACCGCGTCGGGGGTGGCCTCGGCCACGGCGCTGCGCCGGGCGTACGTGTCGAACAACCGGGCCTTGTGCGCGAGGAGTTGGAGCAGGCGTTCGTCGACTCCCCCGGTGGCGAGCAGCCGGTGCACCCGGACCGGCCTGACCTGGCCCATGCGGTGCGCCCTGGCCACCGCCTGGTGTTCGAGGGCCGGGGTGGTCTGGGGTTCGCACAGGACGACGACGGACGCGGCCTGCACGTTGAGCCCGACACCGGCCGCCTGGATCTGCGCGAGCAGCACGGCCGGTCCGGCGGCGCCCCCGAAGTCGTCCACGACCAGCTGGCGCCGTACGGCGGGAGTGGCGCCGTCGAGGGGGCCGTACACGGGGACGTCGGCGGCGAGCGCGGCCCCGGCCACCGCGAGGACGTCCCGGAAGTGGGAGAACACGACCGTCTTCTGCCCGGTCTGCGCGGCCTCGCGGACGATCTCCCGCAGCCGGTTCAGCTTGGCCGACCGCTCGGGGCGCGCGTACGCCGCCCGGCGCATCGCCATGAAGTTCCCGGCCCGCACCGCGTCCCGGTACGCCTCCTCGTCCGACGCGCTCAGCTCCTCCCACTCGTCCGTGTGCTGGAGGAGCGGGAGTTCGGTCAGGACGTCCCTCTGGTTGCGGCGCAGGTAGACAGGGGCGGCGATCCGGCGGAACGCGTGCGCGTCCCGGTCCCGCAGGGCCTCGGCGACCTCGCCGTCGAGCATCCCCACCAGGCTGCGGAACTCCGCGATCCGGTTCTCCATCGGCGTACCCGTCAGGAACAGGGCGCGCTCGCACCGCTCCGTCCAGCGGGCCACCGCCCGGGAGCGCTTGGCCTCCGGGTTCTTCACGGCGTGCGCCTCGTCGACGACGAGCAGGCCGACCTCGTCCGGGCCGGGTACGGGGAATCCGCGCAGCGCCTCGAACGTGGTGACCCCGACGCCGCCGCGCCCCCGCCAGTCCGCGAACGCGTCGTGCCGTGCGGGGCCGTGCAGGACCCTGACGGGCAGGGCGCTGCGGGCCTCGACCTCGCGCGTCCAGTTGACGAGGACGCTCGCCGGGCACACGACCAGGAAGCGGCGGTGCCCCTCGGCGGCCAGGTGGGCCAGGACCGCGATCGCCTGGATCGTCTTGCCGAGGCCCATCTCGTCACCGAGGATCACCTTGCGCCGGGCGAGGGCGAAGCGCGCGCCGAACTCCTGGTAGCCGCGCAGGGAGACGCGGCGGTGCGTGTCGTCGAGGCGCTGCACGCGGACCCGCTCGGCGATCTCCTCCGGCCGTCCCGAGACCTCGACCACAACGCCCGCCTCGTCCGCCTGAAGCGGCTCCAGCGCGGCGAACTGCGAGTCGAGCAGCGCGGTCGGCATGAAGTGGCCCTCCCGGTGCCCCATCCGCTCCCCGATCAGCTCGCGCGAGCCGCTGAGGTGCACGAAGAGCAGGCCGGGGGCCGCCGCACGCAACCGGTCCCGGTACGACCGCTTCAGCGCCGAACAGCTGACGACCCCGCCGAGCCCGGCCCGCTCGTGCGCCCACGCGCCGATCGAGTCCAGCCACGGCCACCGGTCGTCGTCGTCCAGCGGGGTACCGGCCGACATCTTCGCGATGTTCGCCGGCGGATGGAAGTCGTCACCCTCGGCGTACGGAACGCCGAGCCGGGCCGCGAGCAGGGGACCGATCGTGGTCTTGCCGGTACCCGCGACGCCCATGACCACGACGACCTGGGGGGTGCTCATCACTACCTCGCTGTCTTCCTCGACGTACTGCCGACACGTGATGTCAACGCCACTGAAACCTATTAGGTACGACGAATTCAAGCCCTCGACTCAAATAAATCTGACTTTTTGAGTCCGTGACGGACGCCGTACTCTGAGTGCATGACCATTCCGGGCCGAGGTCTGCACGGCCATGTACTCGACACTCTCGGCCCCGCGATCACCGCAGGCGAGTACCCCCCTGGCAGCGTCCTGCGCACCGACGAGCTGTCCCAGCGCTTCGACGTCTCCCGCTCCGTCATGCGCGAGGCGGTACGGGTCCTGGAGTCGATGCACCTCGTGGAGTCCCGCCGCCGCGTGGGCGTGATCGTCCGCCCCACCGCCGAGTGGAACGTCTACGACCCGCAGGTCATCCGCTGGCGTCTGGCCGGCGCCGACCGCCCCCGCCAGCTGCGCTCACTCACAGTTCTGCGCTCGGCGATCGAGCCGGTCGCGGCGGGCATGGCGGCGAAGAACGCGACGCCGCAGCAGTGCGCCGAGCTCACGGAATGCGTCCTGGGGATGGTCGCCAACTCGCGCGGCCACCAACTGGAGGGCTACCTCATCCACGACGTGGCCTTCCACCGCGTCATCCTCACGGCCTCGGGCAACGAGATGTTCGCCCGCCTCGGAGACGTCGTCGCCGAGGTCCTCACCGGCCGCACCGAACACCGCGTGATGTTCGCCGACCCCGACCCCGCCGCCGTCACCCTCCACGTCCAGGTCGCCGAAGCGGTCCGCGAGGGCGACGCCGCCCGCGCCGAACAACTCACCCGCGAAATCACCGAGGGAGCCCTCCAGGAACTGGACATCCTGGCCCCCTGACCCCCTACACGCCGGGAAACTCCCCGTCCACGTACACCCACGCCCCGTCGACCCGCTCGAACCGGCTCACCTCGTGCAACGACCCACCCCGGTACGAGGCCCTGAACTCCACAACTCCCTTGCCGTGGAACGCGGTTCCGTCCTCCACCCGGAGAATCTCCAACCCCGTCCACCGCATCCCCGGATCCAGCTCCAAGCTCCCGGGCCGAGTCCGCGGATGCCAGGTCCGCACCAGATACGCCGAGTCCCCCTTCACGAACGCGCTGTACCGCGACCGCATCAACGCCTCGGCGGTGGGCGCGCCGACAGGGCCCACGTGGTAACGACCACAGCAGGCGTCGTACGCCGAGGGGAGACCACAAGGGCAGGAGGTAGGACGACGTGCCATGCCCCCATTCTGCCGGAACCCCTCGGCCACCGCGCCGCGTGCTCCTAAGCTCACCGCAGGTGACACGTACGACGAGGGGGTCGGGGTGGCGGACAGCGAGCCGTTCTGGCGTGCGCTCAAGGCCGAGGTCCGCAAACAGGGCGTCCCCCAACGGGACTTGGCCCGCCGCCTCCACCTGAGCCCCTCAGCCCTCTCCGAACTCCTGAACGGGAAACGGACGAACACACCGGACTGGGACGTGGTCCGAAAACTGGTGGAGGCGATCGGCGCCGACGTCGCCTACTGGCGCCGCCGGCTTGAGGAGTCGGAAGCCACCGAGAGCGCCCAGGACCGCAACACCGGGCGGGAGCCTGCGGGTTGCGTTGGCTGCGAGAGCGCGCACACGACCCGGTACGACGATGTCGAGCCGAACGGCCTCAGCGCGGCGGCCCGCATCCTCGCCGGACGGGACGTACGCCTGCTCGACGAGATGGCGGCCCTCGACCGGGCGGGCCTGGATGAGGAATCCCAACTGCTGGATTTCCGCCACCGGTTCGACAAGGTCGCGCGGCGGCTGCTCACCGGCCTGCGCGGGAAACTGCGTCACGCCTGCCACGTACACAAGGCCCGCCTGTTTCCAGCCGCGCGGGCTCTGCTGATCGCCAGGGTGTGCGTCGAAGGGCCGCTGCTGTACGAGTGCCTGGACCTGAACACCGGAGGTGCCGGACTGATCGACGCGAGCCTGGAGGGTGAACTCGCCTCCGTCTCCCTGTCGGATGCGGACCATCACGCCTGTGCAGTCCAGCACTTCGAACGGATCGCCAGGGAGCTGAGCCCCTTCTCCCAGCCCGAGGACACCGGCTCGACCGTCGCGCTGTACAAGTCACGCCTGGCCGAACTCGCCGTGCAATGCCCCGAGTTGTTCATCTGGACCACCGTGCACGACCCCGCCTACGCGATGGACGTCCTGGCCCACTGCCCGACCGGCCGAGCACGGACGGAACTTGAGCAGCTCTACGGTGAACTCGCCGCGCGCAGAACGGGACTTGCCGGCCTGGAAACCCTCCTCCGCGCGCTCGCCCGCAACGCACCCCCTGCCGAGTGGCCCGCCCGCATCGCCGAGATCCACCGCCACGAACTGACCCGCCCCCTTTCCTCGGCCGGCGAGGCGGGAGAGGCGGGGGAGGACCACACCGGCCCGCGCATCCCCAAACTCGCCCAGGGGTACGTCAACCCCGCCTACCGCGTCGCCCCCCATGCCCCCGACAACAGCCCGCACGTGGACGCCTGGTGGCACACGCACCCTGTGCACCAGGACATCCAGACCCTCCTCGCCGGCCACCTCACCACGTACCCCACCCCTGACCACCCGCTGATCGTCCTGGGCGACCCCGGCACCGGAAAATCCCTCCTCACCAAGCTCATCGCGGCCCGCCTCCCACCCACCGACTACCTCCCGATCCGCATCGAACTCCGCACGGTCCCCGCCGACGCGGGCGTTCTCGAACAGATCGACCACGCCCTCCACCGGCTCACCCAACGCACCATCACCTGGGCGGAGTTGACCGAAGCATCCCCCGGCGTCCTCCCCGTCCTGATCTTCGACGGCTTCGACGAACTCCTCCAGGCAGGCGGCACCGACCACTACCGCTACCTCCAGGACATCGCCGACTTCCAACGCCGCTCGGCCACCAACGGACTCCCGGTAGCCGCGATCGTCACCAGCCGCACAGTCGTCGCCGACCAGGCCGCGATCCCGCCGGGCAGCACCATCATCCGCCTGGAGCCGTTCGACGAGGAACGGATCGCCCACTGGACGCGCATCTGGAACACGGTCAACAAGGCCCACCCCTGCGGCACCGACCTGGCCGCACGACACCCCGAACTCGCCCCCCAACCCCTCCTGTTGCTCATGCTCGCGCTCTACCACTCCATCGAGCCCGACGCCGAAGCAGCGGGGACGATGAGTCGAGGCACCCTCTACGAACGCCTCCTGAAGCTCTTCGTACGCCGCCAGATCACCAAACTGGAACCTGGTCTCCGCCCAACTCTCCTGGAGGAAAAGGTCGAGAACGAACTCGACCTCCTCTCCGTGGTCGCCATGGCGATGTTCAACAGGGGCAGTCAGGGCGTGAGCGCGACGGACGCGGAACACGACCTCGCGTATCTCAGAGACCCCGCCAACTCCGCGACGGATTCCGCGCCATGGCTGCTCTTCGGCCGCTTCTTCTTCATCCACGAGGCTAGAGCCACATACGGGGACGGAGACGAACACCTCTGGTACGAGTTCCTGCACGCTACGTTCGGCGAGTACCTAGTGGCCCGCAAGATCGCCCGCGCACTGACCGGTTGCCCGGACAGAGGCAGATACGACGCCCTCCTGTTCGCGCTCCTCTCCTGCGCACCTCTGACCGACCGCGAACAGATCATCAACGACCTGCGCGACCTTCTCCCCGAGATGGACACGGACACGGACCCGATCCGAATCCTGTTCCCCCGAGCGCTGCACCCCGTCGAACACGACACTGGCTACAGCACAGACCTGACCCCGGTCACCTACCGCCATGCGTGCTACAGCGCCAACCTCCTGTTGCTTACGCTCGCTCGGGGAAGCATCCAGTTCTCCCAGATCGCGGGCACCGCTCCAGATCCGGTCGCGAACTGGCGTACCCACGCGACACTTTGGAAGTCTCAGTTCGAGCCGGGCGCGTGGGACACGTTCACGCAAGTGGTGAGGACTGACCCTGCGGAACGGCAGGACATCTACCTGTGGCTGAGAGAGCACGGCGTTTCAAGAACCACCGCAGTCCACCGCACACTGATCCTTCACGACTCGGACATCGACGAGTTGGCGAGCCCGGCTCTCCCGGTGTGGGAGATGCTGGGAGGTGTCACCCACGCGGACCTCGAAAGGCATGCCATGTCCGCTGGCTATGACCTGATCGTCCTCCTGCTGGCCCCTTCGGCGCCTCACGAGGGCCTGCCAGACCTGTACGGACGGTGCCTGGAGAGCCTCGGGAAGATCAGCACGGAGCCAGGCTCACTTCAGATGCACAGCGCGATCACCCGCCGCCTAGCCGGAGAGAGCGGGCGCCTCCCCGCCGCTTTCGTGAACGACACCCTGAAGAAGCTGGCGAAACCACAGACCCTGGAGGACGAAACCCGCATCGCCCTCCTCGCCTGCGCCTGCCGCCAACTCACCCGCCCCGGCGCTGACGAGCCCCTGGCGAGGGTGATCGCACGGCTCCTGGGCGTCTCATCAGTACAACTCGGCTTCCAGATCGACTTCCTGACCACCCCGACCACCGAGTCCGCGATCGAGGCGCTCTACGACACCCTCCAAGCTCGCCGCCCCCGCATCTGGCTCCTCAGAACAGCCATCCACCTGGACCTGCACGCCTGGTGCACCCGCCACACCGCCCACCTCCTCGGCGACGAAGAGCTCCGGGACGACTTGACCCCCTACGAAGCCGAATACCTCCACCTCACTCCCCGACCATCCGATCCAACCGCTCAGCCACCCACACCCCCACCGCCC
>NZ_LIRL01000411.1 GCF_001419795.1 Streptomyces niveiscabiei | reverse complement strand
GGAGGCGCTGCGGGACATCCACCGGGTGGGCCTGGTGCACCGAGACCTCAAGCCGGGCAACGTCCTGATGACGGAGGACGGCCCGCGCGTCATCGACTTCGGGATCTCGCGGGCGGCCGATCACCAGAGCCTGACCACGACGGGCCGGATGATCGGTACGCCGCCCTTCATGTCGCCGGAGCAGATGGCGTCGCCCCGGGACGTCACCCCGGCCTCGGACGTGTTCTCGCTGGGTTCGCTGCTGGTGTTCGCGGCGGTGGGGGCGGGCCCGTTCGACTCGGACAGCCCGTACATCACGGGGTACCAGGTGGCGTTCGGGGCACCTGACCTCACCGGGGTACCCGGTGAACTCCTGAGTACGATCGAACGCTGCCTGGCCAAGGACCCCGCCGACCGCCCGGCCCTGGCGGACGTACAGCACCTGCTGAAGGCGCTCCCGGAGGACGTACCCGGCTCCACCGCCCCCAAGAGCCGCCCGACACCCCGGAGTTCACCCACGACGGTCCCGGTGAAGACCTCGACCGGTACGGGCCGCAAGCGCCGCCGTACGAGGCTGCTGCTCGCCACCCTCGGCGCGGTACTGGCTATCACAGGTACGACATACCTGACGAGCCGGAACCCCGAAGGCGCGGCGAGTACTAATACCACCCCTACCCCAGAGCTACCCGCCGGTTGGAAGCCCTGGCAGGTAGCTCTGAGGTACGAGGTCAAAGGCATCCCTCTCGAGTACGACAACCCGGCGTGCGTGACGGAGAGCGGCGCCCTCTACTGCGGGGGTACGGGGTTCACGACCGCCAGGGTCGACGCGGCGTCCGGCAGGGTCGCGTGGCGCACCGGAACCCGCCCGCAGGGGGCGGGGCCGATCGGCGTACGCGGCGGCATCGTCTACACCTACGAGCAGCCGGCGGACCGGACCAGACGCGTGGTGGCGCTCGACTCCCGTACGGGCAAAGCGCGTTGGCGGCGCGACATCAACACGGCCGCGAGGGCGGTGCTGTACGACGGCGGGTTGCTGACCCTGTCCCCGGACGCCTCGGAGTTCATCGCGTACGGCCCCACGGGCGCGGAGTTGTGGCGGGCGCCGTCGCTGGACGAGTACTGCACCCCGGCGGCGCTGGGCGGCGTGCCGTACGCCCTGTGCGAGCAGGGCACCGAGCCCGGGCAGGCGCCGGTCGAGTTAATGCGGGTCGAGCCCGACAGTCTGTCCACGACCGCCACCCTGCCGAAGAAGGCGCTGGCGCTCGGCGCGGTCGGCGGACAGCCCCTGTTCCTCGCGCCGCAGACCGCCGAGGACGTGTACAAGTCCGGGTACGAGCGGCCGTACGACGCGCTGCTGCGGGTGGACCCGGCGACCGGCCACGTCACCCGCGTCCCGCTGGCCCGCGCGCTGACCGGTACGGCGACCCTGATCGGCGGCGTCGTCTACTTCGTCCGGTCCGACGGGTCGGTCACGGCGGTGTCGGCGGCCGACGGGAAGCAGCTCTGGCAGCGGGTGACGGACGTGGAGAGCCTGTCCGCGCCGGTGGTGTCGACACGGTACGGGAGGGTGTACTTCGCCAACCGCTACGGGCGGTTGCTGGCGCTCGACAGCCGTACGGGGGCGGAGGTATGGGCTACCTCGGCGCTACCGGACCCCGGGGACAAGGTGCAGGGGTATCCCCCTCAGGTACTACTCGTCGACGACGCGATCGTGGGGATGGCGGGGGATACGGCGTTCTCG
>NZ_LIRL01000410.1 GCF_001419795.1 Streptomyces niveiscabiei | reverse complement strand
GCGGCGGCCCTGGAGGCCCCGTCGGAGTACGCGGTCCGCAAGATCCTCACCGAAGTCAACGCGAAGATCCGGGACATGATGTTCCGTCCGCCGCCGGGACCGCCGCTCGGCAAGAAGCCGTACGACGTGGAGGCGGTCGTCGAGGAGTGGCGCGCGCGCCGGAACACGCCCCCGGCGGACACCGAACGCCCCGCGTCCTGAAGGGACTTGGGCGGGCGCCGGGCCGCTGTACGACGGACCCGGCGCCCAACTCCCCTCACACGTGCAGCAACCGATCGCACAGCTCCCGGTAGTCCCGCAGCGCGAGCCGCAGTTGCTCGGTGTCGCCCGTCGCCGGAGCCCCGCCGTCCCCGGCCTGCCAGGCCCCGCGTACGGTCCGCCGCCTGCGCGTGATCGCCTCGGTGAACCGCGTCGCCAGTTCCTCCAGCACCTGATCGGCCTCGGCGACGGCTTCCCGGGGCTCGTCGACGAACCCGGCGAGCGCGTGCCGCATCTTCTGCTCCAGCTTGTCGCACTCGTCGCGGGGGATCAGCGGCGAGCCGTACCCCTTCTCGCGGGGCTCCCCGGTCTTCAGCGCCGCTGCGGGCGCGCCCGTGGGCATCCCCGTCGGCGTCTTCGCGGGTACGGCCGTGGCTTCCGGCGGATTCCCGGCGCCCGTGCGCCCCTGCGGCACGCCCTTGCGCGGCGTTCCCGTCTCCTCGCTCATCCCGCACCCTTCCTGTCTCGTCCTGTCCCGGCCCTCACTTGGCCTGGATCCGCTGGAACACCGCCGGTACACGACCGCTGCGGCCGGCCCGCGCCCTGTCCTTGTCGCGCGAGGCGGCGCGGGGCGCGCGGGCCAGCGCCTTCGGCTCGCCGATCAACTCCCCGAACAGGGCCCGGGCTTCGAGGACGGCCCGGCGCGCGTCCTCCGTGTCCGCGCCGCGCTCGCCGACCACGTGCCGCACGTGCCGGTACCCGTCGACGTGCCCGGCGTGGTGCACGGCCAGCGCCGCGACCTGCTCGTCGAAGTCGTCGGCCCGCGGATACCCGCGCGCGCCCGCCAACTCCCCGAGCAACTGGTCCACTTCGGCGGCGGCCTCCCGGGGCGACTCCACGAACCGCTCCTGCGCGGCCCGCCACCACTCCTGGAACTTCTCCTGCTCCCCGGCTTCGAGGGGTCGCTCCCGCAGACCCCCGTGGCGTTCGACGAGAGCCGTCAACTCCCGTTCGGCGGCCCGGACATCCCCGTCGTGCCGGGCCACGGCCCGCCCGTACTCGGGCCCGAACCGCCGCTTCAAGGACCCCCCGCCCTGGGTGCGGCGCACTCCGAGGAAACCCGCCGCGGCGACGACGAGCACGCCGACGACGATCAGAACGACGATCACGCCTGTGGACATGGCTGCCTTCCGGTGTCTCGGCCCAACGGGCCGGTTCTCCTTCCGGGTTGCCCGGAACCCGGCACACAAACGGCCGCTCCGTATATCGCTTGCGCCCCCGCCCGGCCGCGTCCGGAGAATGTCCCATGCCCTGGACGATCACCCCGGAACTCCCCGACTCCCCCACCGCGCGGGCCCTGTGGCGCGCGTACTACACGGAGGTGAGCGACCGCTGGTACCTCCGCCACGAGGACCGCACCACCGACCCCGCCGAGCTGGAGCGCGAGATCCACGCCCACACGGGCGCCGAACTCGCCCCGCCGCAGGGGACGTTGCTGGTGGGCCGGTACGACGGTGAGGCGGCCGGTACGGCGGGGGTGCGCTTCCTGGCGCCGGACACGGCCGAGTTGACCCGCGTCTTCGTGCTCCCGGAGCTGCGGGGCAAGGGCGGGGCGGCGCTCCTGGTGGGCGCGGCGGAGGACGCCGCCCGCCAGTTCGGGGCCGCGCGCCTGATCCTGGACACGCGCAGCGACCTGGTGGAGGCGAGGGCGCTGTACGCGCGGCTGGGGTACGCGGAGACGGAGCGGCACAACGACGGCCTCTACGCCGAGCACTGGTTCGCGAAGGCCCTCGGCTGAGACGGGGGCCCAACCGGCCTCGTCCTCACGCCCGTTGCGGCTGCTCCCGCACCGACCCGCACAGCTCCCCGGTCAACTCCCGTACCAGCCGCACCAGATCGGTCGGCCGGTCGGGCCCCCACCAGTCCCCCAGCATCTCCGCGAGCGACTCCTCCCGCGCCTCCGCGAGCCGTTCGGCGACCTCGCGCCCCCGCGCGGTGAGCCGCAGCTCCGTCCCCTCGCGCCGGGCGAGCCCGCTCTCCTCGATCTGCCGGGCCCCCTCGATGATCACGGCGAGCGGTACGGGGCTCTGGTCCGCGAGCCGCCCCGGCTCGACGCTGCCGTACTTCCTGATCCGCAGCAGGATCCAGCTCGCCGCCGGCAGCAGGTCGTACCCCGCGCGGGCGGTGATCGTCCGGTACACCTCCCGGCGCCCCTCGCGCGTGCCGAGGACGGACAGCGCCCGGCACACCTCGTCGTACGAGGACCGCTCGACGGGGTTGCTGGCGAGGGTCTGGGTGACGTCGGGCGCGGTCACCGAGGAGCGGAGCCGGTCCTCCTTGAGGAACCAGGCGAGGACGAAGCCGAGCAGCGCGACGGGCGCGGCGTACAGGAACACGTCGGTGATGGAGGAGGCGTAGGCGTGGAGGGCGGGTGGCCTTAGCGCGGGCGGGAGTTGGGCGATGCCGCGCGGGTCGGACTTCAGCGCGTCGGCGGTGAACCCCGCCGGCAGTCCTTCAACTCCCTTGAAAGCGGAGGCGAGTTTGTCGGAGAGGCGGCTCGCGAAGACCGTGCCGAACACGGCGACGCCGAAGGACGCGCCGATCGACCGGAAGAAGGTCGCGCCGGACGTGGCGACGCCCAAGTCCTCGTAGGACACGGCATTCTGGACGATCAGGACGAGCACCTGCATGACGAGGCCGAGCCCGAGGCCGAAGACGAAGAAGTACGCGCTCATCTCGCCGGTCGGGCTGGACTCGTCGAGGCGGTGCAGGAGGAGCAGGCCGAGGGTGGTGACGGCGGTCCCGGCGACGGGGAACACCTTCCAGCGGCCGGTGCGGCTGACGATCTGGCCGGAGAGGGTCGAGGAGATCAGCAGCCCGGCGACCATCGGCAGCATGTGGACGCCGGACATGGTCGGCGAGACGCCCTGCACGACCTGGAGGAACGTCGGCAGGTAGGTCATCGCGCCGAACATCGCGAACCCGACGATGAAGCTGATGACGGCGGAGAGCGTGAAGGTGCGGACGGCGAACAGCTTCAGCGGCAACACCGGCTCGGCGGCCCGGCGTTCGACGGCGACGAAGGCGGCGGCGAGCACAACTCCCAGCACCAGCAGGCCGATCACCGGGAACGAGGCCCACGCCCACGTCGTCCCGCCGAGGGAGGCGACCAGGACGAGGCAGGTGGCGACGGAGGCGATCAGGAAGGTACCGAGGTAGTCGATGACGTGGCGGGTGGTGCGGCGCGGGATGTGCAGGACGGCCGCGATGACGGCGAGCGCGACGGCGCCGACGGGGAGGTTGACGTAGAACACCCAGCGCCAGCTGAGGTGTTCGGTGAACACGCCGCCGAGCAGCGGGCCCAGGACGCTCGTAGCGCCGAAGACCGCGCCGAACAGGCCCTGGTAGCGCCCGCGTTCGCGGGGCGGGACGAGATCGCCGACGATCGCCATCGACAGGACCATCAACCCGCCGCCGCCCAGGCCCTGGAGTGCCCGGAAAGCGATCAACTGCGGCATGTTCTGGGCGGTTCCGCAGAGAGCGGAACCGATCAGGAAGAGCACGATCGCCGTCTGGAACAGTCGTTTTCGGCCGTACTGGTCACCAAGCTTTCCCCACAAGGGGGTTGCCGCGGTGGAGGCGAGGAGGTAGGCGGTCACCACCCAGGAGAGGTGTTCCAGGCCGCCGAGGTCGCTGACGATCGTGGGAAGCGCCGTGGAGACGATCGTCTGGTCGAGGGCCGCCAGCAGCATGCCCAGCAGCAGGGCACCGATCGACACCATGACGTTTCCGCCAACGTGTTCGCGGTGCGGATCCGCCGCGGCCGTCCGTGCGTCCAAGGCCATGGAGACCTCCCTCGGCTCTCGTGTCCCTTCCATGGTGGTCGGTGTCACCCGGAACGGCCTGTCGAACCGTGCGGGAGAGGATTTCCGGCCATCTCGGGGCCTGTGACGTGTGGTGCGATGGGGGCGTGCCATGAGTGTGGAGGATCTGCATAATTTCCGGAGTTCCCACGGGGAGGGGTGAAGGCGTGAACGAGCCGACGGAGCGCGAGGGACCCACCGGGCCACAGGGGCCGTACGGGCACCCCTGCCCGGAGTGCGGGGCCCTGCGTGCCGCCGACAGCACGCCGTCCTGCGACTGCGCGCAGCGGGCCGCCGAGACGCTGAAGGAGGCGCGGCTCGCGGACGCCGCCGCCGCGGAGGACTTCGATCCGCTGCGGATACGTCCCTATGTGGAGCTGGCGGGTACGGCGGGCGCGCCGGTCGCCGGGGGGCGTCCGCCCGGGCCGCCGGCCGACGCGACGATGCCGTTGCGGGCCGTTCCCGCCGCTGCGGAATCGTTTCCGGACGCGACGGCGACGGCCCCGTTGCCGAGGGTTCCGGGTGGCGGTGCCGGTACTCGGGGTGGCTCTGGAGAGCTACGGGTATCGGGGTATGACGGGGTCGCGCGGGGAGCGGGAGCGGGGGGCGTAGGACCCCTGGACGGCGTCATACC
>NZ_LIRL01000041.1 GCF_001419795.1 Streptomyces niveiscabiei | reverse complement strand
CACCCCCGCCGAGGAGGAGGCCCCGCAGGCCCCCGCCGAGGACGCCCCCGCCGAGGAGCAACGGGAGTACAAGACCGAGCAGTTCGCGTTCGTCGAGGAGCCGAGTGCCGACTCCGAGGACGTCATCGACTGGCTGAACTTCACCGAGAACCGCACGGAGCGCCGCGAGGAGGCCAAGCGGCGCGCGAAGAGCCGGCTCGTCGCGCTCGTCGTCGTCCTCGCGCTGGCCGCCGTCGGCGGGCTCGGCTACCTCGCGTACGCGGGCAAGCTCCCCGGCCTGTCCTCCTCGGACGGCAAGGCCACCACCGCGACCGGCGGCGCCGCGCAGAAGCGGGACGTCGTCGTCGTCCACCTCCACGACACCGCGAAGGGCGGCACCTCCTCGCTGCTGCTGGTCGACAACACGACCGCGAAGCGGGGGACGACGGTCCTGCTGCCGAACTCCCTCGTCGTGACCACGGACGACGGGAACAGCACGACGCTCGCGAAGTCCGTGGACGACGACGGCTCGGCGGGCACCCGGGACGCGCTGGACACCGTCCTCGGCACGAGCATCGAGGGGACCTGGCGCCTGGACACCCCCTACCTCCAGAACCTCGTCGACCTGGTCGGCGGCATCGAGATCGACACCGACACGACCGTCCCCGACCCGGCCGCCAAGAAGGGCGCCGAGGCGCTGGTCAACAAGGGCGAGAAGCAGTCGCTCAGCGGCAAGATGGCCGTCGCGTACGCCACGTACCGGGGCGAGGAGGAGACGCAGGACGCCCAGCTCGCGCGGTTCGGGCAGGTCATGCAAGGGGTGCTGCGCAAGGTCTCCTCCGACGCGCAGGCCGCGACGATCACCGTCCAGACCCTCGCGCAGATCCTCGACCCGTCCCTCACGGACAAGGACCTCGGCGCCTTCCTCGCGAACCTCGCCACCCTCGCCAAGGGCGGCGACTACAAGACCGACACCCTGCCCGTCCAGAAGGACGGCACGCTCAGCGCCGAGGCCAGCGGCGAGGTCGTCAAGGACGTCCTCGGCGGTACGGCCAAGAGCCCCGACCCCGGCGCCGCCGTCCGCGTCTCCGTGCAGAACGCCACCGGGAAGCGGGCCGACTCCGAGGACGCCCGCGTCGTCCTGCTCAACGGCGGCTTCACCGTCCTCGACGGCGGCACCGCCACCTCGACCGCCGCCACCTCGTCCGTCACCTACAGCGACGACGCCGACAAGAACAACGCCACCGAGGTCGCCAAGACCCTCGGCCTGGCCGACGGCGCCGTCAGGAAATCCACGGCCGCCTCCGGCGGGGACGTCACCGTGATCCTCGGGAAGGACTACAAGCGGTCGGCGTCCTGATATTTATCGCGTGAGCGGGCTCGGCCGGCCGTGAGACCCTTGACAGGTAACCGACCGTCTAGGGAAAGCCGTGCAGTGACCGCCACCGACCGCTCTGTCCAGCTCATCTCGGCCGCCGCTCAGGCCGCGGCCGACAAGCTCGCGCACGACATCATCGCCTACGACGTGAGCGATGTGCTCTCCATCACGGACGCCTTCCTGCTCGCGTCGGCCCCCAACGACCGCCAGGTCAAGTCGATCGTCGACGAGATCGAGGAGCGGCTCAGCAAGGAGCTGGGCGCCAAGCCGGTACGCCGCGAGGGCGACCGCGAGGCGCGCTGGGTGCTGCTGGACTACGTCGACATCGTCGTCCACGTCCAGCACAGCGAGGAGCGGGTGTTCTACGCGCTGGAGCGGCTCTGGAAGGACTGCCCCGAGCTCGACCTGCCCGAGGACGCCAAGGCGACCCGCGGCAAGGGCGAGGAACACGCCAAGCTCCAGGCCGCCGAGGACAGCGCCGGCGGTGAGTGGTGAGCGCCACGGGTGAGGTCGCCGACGGCAGGCCCGGGCGGGGCCGCCGGGTCATCCTGTGGCGGCACGGCCAGACCGCGTGGAACGTGGAACGCCGCTTCCAGGGCACCACGGACGTCGCCCTGACGGAGACCGGCATCGCCCAGGCCCGCCGCGCCGCCCGCCTGCTGGCCTCCCTCCGGCCGGACGCCATCGTCGCCTCCGACCTCTCCCGAGCCGCCGACACGGCCGCCGAACTCGCCGCGCTCACCGGCCTCGACGTCACCCACGACGAGGCGCTGCGCGAGACGTACGCGGGCGTCTGGCAGGGGCTGACCCACGAGGAGATCGTCACGCGGTACGGCGCCGAGTACACCGCGTGGAAGCGCGGCGAGGCGGTCCGGCGGGGCGGCGGCGAGCTGGAGACCGAGGTCGCCGACCGGGCCGCCCCCGTCGTCCTGCGGCACGCCGAGAAGCTGCCCGACGACGGCACGCTCGTCGTCGTCAGCCACGGCGGCACGATCCGCACCACCATCGGGCGCCTCCTCGGGCTCGACTCCGGGAACTGGGAGTCCCTCGGCGGGCTCTCCAACTGCTGCTGGTCCGTCCTCGGCGAGGGCGCCCGCGGCTGGCGGCTCCTGGAACACAACGCCGGAACCCTCCCGGAACCCGTCCTCGGCGACGACGACTGACCGTCCCCGGCGGCCCGCACCCCGGATTTCACTTTCCGGCAGGTCGCAGGCTAAAGTTCTTCTTGTTCGCCCGGCCAGACGGAACGGGAAGAACACAAGGGGCTATAGCTCAGTTGGTAGAGCGCCTGCATGGCATGCAGGAGGTCAGGAGTTCAATTCTCCTTAGCTCCACTCCTCAAGATCCCGTCCCCGGTGGGGGCGGGATTCTTTGTCGTCAGCCGCCTTGTCCGCTCCGCCGATTCCTCGTCGCTCGGTGTGTAGACGACGATCCGGCACTCCGGCATCCCGTCGATCGACAGGGACATGGACGTCATGCGGAGTTCGCCGAAGCCGCAGCCGCGGAAGACCTTCACGCGGCGGCCGGGTTCCACGACGTCGCCGGACTTCCAGAGGCGGGCGAACATCTCGCTGGCCGCGGACAGGCGCTGGACGAACCCCTCCCAGGCCGGCTCACCGGCGTGCAGGCCGTACGCGGAGCGCAGCGTGGCGACCATGACCGGGAGTTCCTTGTCCCGGAAGGCGAGGGGGCACTCGCCGTCCCGGGCGGTGAACAGGCGCCACAGGGCGTTGGGCACGCCCTCCTCGGAGCGGAGGAACAGGGTGCGGTACGGGGCGTTGGCGGCGAGGATGTCGTAGCGGGCGTTGTAGACCACCGCCGGGCGCGGGGCGAGGGCGTCGAGGATGCCCTGGACCTCCGGGGTGACGCAGCGGACCTCGGTCTCCGGGTGGGCCGTGAACGGGACTTCCGCGAGGTGGTAGAGGTGCTCGCGCTCGGGCTGGTCGAGGCGCAGGGTGCGCGCGATCGCGTCCAGGACCTGCGCGGAGGCGTTGATCGGGCGGCCCTGTTCCAGCCACGTGTACCAGGTGACGCCGACGCCGGAGAGCTGGGCGACCTCCTCGCGGCGCAGGCC
>NZ_LIRL01000409.1 GCF_001419795.1 Streptomyces niveiscabiei | reverse complement strand
AGGTGAAGCGGTCGTCGCCGGAGCCGGAGACCGTGGGCGCGGGCCACTCCGCGCCGTCGGCGGGGGCGGCCCAGGGCTCGGGCGTTATCGGCGGGGGGACGTACCCGTGGCCGGGCGCGGCGAGGGGGCTGTCGCGCGCGAGGAGCGCGTCGACGCCGCCCTCGGGCAGCTTGACGAACGCGGTCGCGCCGTCGTCGTAGTCGCCCTGGGGCAGCGGGTCCCAGCGGCTGACGCCCTGCGGCGTGCCGTGTTCCTGACTGTGCTGCTCGTCGGTCACGACAGCGCCCTCCCCAGTGCTCGTCGGGCCAGCGCGGCGACGGTGCGCCGCAGGTGCAGTACGGCGGGCGGCAGCGGGGTGACGCTGCCGTCGACCTCGGGGACCGGGTCGGGGATGCAGGCGGCGGCGACGTACTCGCCGAAGGCGGTGAGCGCCTCGGGGACGAGCCGCCGGTTGTTGTCCCAGTCGATGAGCCGGGCGACCCACGCCTCGGCGTCCAGCGGGCGCAGCGGCATCGGGGCGATCGCGCCGACCGCGCAGCGCACGCCGCGCCGGGCGGGGTCGAGGACGAGCGCGACGGAGGCGGCGGCGCGGCCGGGGCCGGTGCGGCCGGTCGCCTTGAGGAAGACCTGGGGGGCGTGCAGCAGGGGCACGCGCACGTAGCCGATGAGTTCGCCGCCGCGCAGCATCTCCATGCCGGCCAGCAGGTGGGAGACGGGGATCTCGCGGCGCGCGCCGCCAGGGCCCGCGATGACGAGGGTGGCCTCCAGGGCGGCCAGCACGGGCAGGGCGTCGCCGGTCGGGGCGGCGGTGGCGATGTTGCCGCCCAGCGTGCCCGCGTTGCGGATCTGCGGGGGGCCCGCCGCGCGCGCGGAGGCGGCGAGGGCGGGGATGAGGGCGGCGAAGTCGGGTCGTCCCATGCGCGCGTGTGTGAGGCCCGCGCCGAGGAGGGCGTGGCCGTCCTGGTACTGCCAGCCGCGGATCTCGCTGATGCGGCCGAGGCCGACCAGCGCGGCGGGCCTGAGCTGGCCGGAGTTGACGGCGGCCATCAGGTCGGTGCCGCCCGCCACGGGGACGGCCGTGGGCATCGCCGCGAGCGCCGCGACGGCCTCGTCCAGGGTCGTGGGCAGCGTCACGGACTGCGCCGCCTGCGGTGCGTGCGTGGTCAAAACCGGCTGCCCCTTCCCGCGTCCACCTGGTCCCGCCTGTTGGCCGTACGGTACGTGCTGACAGGGCGGACGTGGCAACTCTGGCACATGTTCGCAACACCCGAGGACAGGGGTCCACTTGGGGATGTTCGCCCACCTCAGACCCGTTTTCCCCGACCGTCCCCACTCCGTGCGAATTGCCCCTCTTCGGTGACCCTGCGGGGGTTTCCCCTACATATCTGCTCCCCCTACATACCTACAAGCGCCCGCAGCGCACGAAAGCCTCCGGCGCACGCACACGCGCGTGGCCGGAGGCTTCCCGTCGTACCTGAGAGCTACTTCTTGCCGCCGTCCCCGTCCTTGTCGTCCCCGGAGCCCATCGACTCGTAGATCTCCTTGCACATGGGACAGACCGGGTACTTCTTGGGATCGCGGCCGGGCACCCAGACCTTGCCGCAGAGCGCGACGACGGGCGTCCCGTCGAGGGCGCTCGCCATGATCTTGTCCTTCTGGACGTAGTGCGCGAACCGCTCGTGGTCGCCGTCGCCGTGCGACACCTGCGGCGTCGGCTCGACCAGGGTCCCCGTACCGGTTCCGCGCTCGGGTTCGAGAGTGCTCATAGGCCCCAGGGTACTGAAGCTCACACCCGTCAGTTGAGCGAAGGGTCGTCCGGGTACGTGGCCACCATCGCCAGCTCGCTGCGCTGGCGTCTGAGCACCTCGCGCCAGAGCCGCTCGGGCGCCGGTGAGGAGACGTCGCCGGGCTCCGACTCGACGACGTACCAGGCGCCGTCCCCCAGCTCGTCCTCCAGCTGCCCGGGCCCCCAGCCGGCGTACCCGGCGAAGATGCGCAGCGAGCCGAGGGCCTCGGCGAGGAGTTCGGGGGGCGCCTCCAGGTCGACGAGGCCGATCGCCCCGTGCACCCGCCGCCAGCCGAGCGGCGCGCGTTCGCCGGAGGCGCCGCCGGGGATCACCGCGACGCCGAGCGCCGAGTCGAGGGAGACCGGGCCGCCCTGGAAGACGACGCCGGGCTCCCCGGCGAGGTCGGCCCAGCCCTCCAGGATGTCGCCCACGCCGACGGGCGTCGGGCGGTTGAGGACGACACCGAGGGAGCCCTCCTCGTCGTGGTCGAGGAGGAGCACCACCGCACGGTCGAAGTTCGGGTCCGCCAGGGCGGGCGTTGCCACGAGCAGCCGCCCTGTGAGCGAGGACACCTCGGTCATGCCAGACATGATCCCGCATCCGCCCGCCGCGTGGGGAGGCAATCCCGCGCGCGGGGCTCGGCCGAGAGCGTAAGAGCAGGCCCGGGGTGCGAAACGCGGCGCACGCGCGCGCGGGACGCCGGAAACCGACCGGTAACCACAAGTACCCGGCACCACACCGATCGTGTTGTGACACAGCCATGACGCTCCTGAGCGCCTCCGGGGCTTACGGCAGGGGGGTGAACGGCGATTACCCTTTCCCTTCTGGTCCCTGCCCCACTCCTCACTCCATGGAACGCGAGATACATGACCGTCAACGGCTCTGACGACGTACTGATAGTCCACGGCGGTACCCCGCTGGAGGGCGAGATCCGGGTCCGCGGTGCGAAGAACCTCGTACCGAAGGCCATGGTGGCCGCTCTGCTGGGCAGTGAGCCGAGTCGGCTGCGCAACGTTCCGGACATCCGTGACGTCCGCGTCGTACGCGGTCTGCTGCAACTGCACGGGGTGACGGTCCGTCCGGGAGAGGAGCCGGGCGAACTGGTGATGGACCCGACGTACGTGGAGAGCGCGAACGTCGCCGACATCGACGCGCACGCGGGCTCCAGCCGGATCCCGATCCTGTTCTGCGGTCCGCTGCTGCACCGGCTCGGGCACGCGTTCATCCCCGGGCTCGGCGGCTGCGACATCGGCGGCCGGCCGATCGACTTCCACTTCGACGTGCTGCGGCAGTTCGGGGCGACGATCGAGAAGCGCGCGGACGGGCAGTACCTGGAGGCGCCGCAGCGGCTGCGCGGTACGAAGATCAGGCTGCCGTACCCGTCGGTCGGCGCGACCGAGCAGGTGCTGCTGACGGCGGTGCTCGCCGAGGGCGTCACCGAGTTGTCCAACGCGGCCGTCGAGCCCGAGATCGAGGACCTCATCTGCGTCTTGCAGAAGATGGGCGCGATCATCGCCATGGACACGGACCGCACGATCCGCATCACCGGCGTCGACAAGCTCGGCGGCTACACCCACGCGGCCCTCTCGGACCGCCTGGAGGCCGCCTCCTGGGCTTCCGCGGCGCTCGCGACCAACGGGAACATCTACGTCCGCGGCGCGCAGCAGCGGTCGATGATGACGTTCCTCAACACCTACCGCAAGGTCGGCGGCGCCTTCCAGATCGACGACGAGGGCATCCGCTTCTGGCACCCCGGCGGGCAGCTCAAGTCCATCGCGCTGGAGACGGACGTGCACCCCGGGTTCCAGACGGACTGGCAGCAGCCGCTGGTGGTCGCCCTCACGCAGGCCACCGGGCTGTCGATCATCCACGAGACGGTCTACGAGTCCCGCCTCGGCTTCACCTCCGCCCTCAACCAGATGGGCGCCCACATCCAGCTCTACCGCGAGTGCCTCGGCGGCTCCGACTGCCGCTTCGGCCAGCGCAACTTCCTCCACTCGGCGGTCGTCTCGGGCCCCACGAAGCTCCAGGGCGCCGACCTGGTCATCCCCGACCTCCGGGGCGGCTTCTCCTACCTGATCGCCGCCCTGGCCGCCGAGGGCACCTCCAGGGTCCACGGCATCGACCTGATCAACCGGGGCTACGAGAACTTCATGGAAAAGCTGGTCGAGCTGGGCGCGAAGGTGGAACTCCCGGGCAAGGCGCTCGGCTAAAAGGGTTTCGGATACGACGATGGGCGGCCCTCCTGAAAAGGAGGGCCGCCCATCGGGTGTTTCGGCGAGGCGAGGCCGCTAGGGCTTACTTGCCCTTCGCCGCTTCCTTGAGCTTGCTGCCCGCGGAGACCTTGACGGAGTAGCCCGCCGGGATCTGGATGGGGTCGCCGGTCTGCGGGTTGCGCGCGGTGCGAGCGGCGCGGTGCGTGCGCTCGAAGGTCAGGAAGCCGGGGATGGTGACCTTCTCGTCGCCCTTGGCGACGATGTCGCCGACGACCTCGGCGAACGCGGCCAGCACGGCGTCGGCGTCCTTGCGGGTCACCTCGGCGCGGTCGGCCAGCGCGGCCACCAGCTCACTGCGGTTCATGTTGTTACTCCCGTGTTCTTCTTGCTGTTGGGGCGTGCCCTGCGGCAAAGCCTCGGGCACAGCGAAGCCGATACGCTCGCGCCCAGGGTCGCATCCTGCCCCTACCTGCGGCGCGAAAGCCAATCCGGCACCCGTAGGGGTCGTGAGAACCCCCGGGGGAGGCACACGAAAGGCGCCTGTTCGGCCGCAACCCTAGAGTCACCGCCGACCGGCCCCGTTCCGCGACGCGCCGGGCGCCGACCGTGGGAAGTCTCACAGACGCGACCACGAGGCGGTCACGAAGGCGACCGCCTCGGGGCATCGATAAGGTTACGACGCCGACGCGCCCGCGGCCTTCGCCGCGTCCCGCACCGCCCCGGCCACGGCGCCCGCGACCTTGTCGTTGAAGACGCTGGGGATGATGTAGTTCGGGTTCAGCTCGCCCTCGGTCACGACGTCCGCCAGCGCCTTCGCGGCAGCAAGCATCATCTCCGTGTTGACCGTGCGGGACTGCGCGTCGAGGAGACCGCGGAAGACACCCGGGAAGACCAGCACGTTGTTGATCTGGTTGGGGAAGTCGGAGCGCCCGGTGGCGACGACGGCGGCGGTCTGCCGGGCGACACCCGGGTCGACCTCGGGGTCGGGGTTAGCGAGCGCGAAGACGATCGCGCCCTCGGCCATCGCGGCGACGTCGTCCCCGTCGAGGACGTTCGGCGCGGAGACCCCGATGAAGACGTCCGCCCCGCGCACGGCCTCCTTCAGCGTCCCGGTGAGGCCCTCGTGGTTGGTGTTGTCGGCGATCCAGCGCAGCGGCGAGTCCGCGGGCGCGTCGACGAGGTCGGTGCGGGCCGCGTGGACGACGCCGTGGATGTCGGCGACGACGGCGTGCTTGACGCCCGCCGCGAGGAGCAGCTTCAGGATCGCCGTACCGGCCGCGCCCGCGCCGGACATGACGACCCTCACATCGGAGACGTCCTTGCCGACGACCCGCAGCGCGTTGGTGAGGGCGGCGAGGACGACGATGGCGGTGCCGTGCTGGTCGTCGTGGAAGACGGGGATGTCGAGGGCCTCGCGCAGGCGCGCCTCGATCTCGAAGCAGCGCGGCGCGGAGATGTCCTCCAGGTTGATACCGGCGAACCCGGGGGCGATGGCCTTGACGATCTCGACGATCGCGTCGGTGTCCTGGGTGTCCAGGCACAGCGGCCAGGCGTCGATGCCGGCGAACCGCTTGAAGAGGGCCGCCTTGCCCTCCATGACCGGCAGGGCGGCCTTGGGGCCGATGTTGCCGAGGCCGAGGACCGCGGAGCCGTCCGTGACGACCGCGACGGAGTTGCGCTTGATGGTGAGGCGGCGGGCGTCCTCGGGGTTCTCGGCGATCGCCATGCACACGCGGGCGACGCCCGGGGTGTAGATCATCGAGAGGTCGTCGCGGTTGCGGATGGGGTGCTTGGACGCCATCTCGATCTTGCCGCCGAGGTGCATCAGGAACGTACGGTCGGAGACCTTGCCCAGCGTGACGCCCTCGACGCCGCGGAGCTTCTCGACGATCTCCTCGGCGTGCACGGTCGAGGTGGCCGCGATGGTGACGTCGATACGGAGCCGCTCATGGCCGGACGCGGTGACGTCGAGGCCGGTGACGGAGCCGCCGGAGGACTCCACGACGGAAGTGAGGGCCGATACGGCGGTCCCGCCGGCGGGCACCTCCAGCCGGATCGTCATCGAGTAGGAGACGCTGGGCGCCGTTGCCATGGCCGACTTCCTCTTTCACCGTAAGGCTGAATCTTGCTGTCCGATGGTCGCACCTACCGCCGGGTAGGCGTTAGCCGGTCCGGAATTGCGATCCTTTTGTTCACGACGAAAAGAGGCCCACGTCACAGCTGACGTGAGCCTCTTTCCCCTTGTCTATGACACCGGCCCGCCATGCTCGCCTCGCGGCAAGTGGTCGCTCGAAGCGACTAAGGTTGGGCCCGGGGGCTTGGATCGAACCGGTGTCACGACAAGGCTAACAAACGGACGCCGACGAACCATTCCCGTCCGGGGAGTTCACCGGAATCTAGTCCCGCAGCAGGTCCGGCACCCCGTCCCCGTCCGGCTGGTCCCGCTCCCCCGACACGACCGTGAGCTGCTGCGTCGCGCGGGTCAGGGCGACGTACAGGACGCGCAGGCCCGCCGGGGACTCGTCCGCGATCTCCGCCGGGGAGACGACGACCGTCGCGTCGTACTCCAGGCCCTTGGCCTCCAGGCTGCCGAGGGCCACCGCGCGGTCGCCGAGGCCGTCCAGCCAGCGGCGGGCCTCCTCGCGGCGGTTCATCGCGACGACGACGCCCACGGTGCCGTCGACCTGGTCCAGGAGACGTCGCGTCTCCTCGCGGACCGTGTCGGCGAGCGTCCGCCCTACGACGCTGTAGCGGGGGACGATGCCCGTCGAGCGCACCGCCCTCGGGGACTCGGCGCCCGGCATCGCCAGCGCCAGGACCTTCGCCGCGAGGTCGGCGATCTCGGCGGGGTTGCGGTAGTTGACGGTGAGGGTGAAGCGGCGGCGGGGGCGGGTGCCGAGGGCCTCGTCGCGGGCCTCGGCGGCCTCGTCGGGGTCGGACCAGGAGGACTGGGCGGGGTCGCCGACGACCGTCCAGGTCGCGTGCCGGCCGCGCCGGCCGACCATCCGCCACTGCATCGGCGTGAGGTCCTGCGCCTCGTCCACGATGACGTGCGCGTACTCCACCCGCTCCTGCGCGAGCCGCTCGGCGCGCTCCCGCTGCGACTCCTCGCGCACCGGCATCAGCTCGTCGAGGCCGGTCAGCTGGTCCAGGGGGTCGAGGTCGCGCTTCTTCCTGGGCCGGGCCGGGCTGCCGAGGATCGCCTGGAGCTCGTCCAGCATCGCGATGTCGTGCACGGAGTACCCGTCCCGCTTGAGCGCCCGCGCGACGCGCCGCACCTCGCCGGGGTTCAGGATCCGCCGCGCCCACCGCCCGAGCCGCCGCTCGTCGGCCATCGCCGCGAGGACGCCCTTCGGCGTCAGCTCCGGCCACCAGGCGTCCAGGAACTCGATGAAGGAGTCCTCCGTCGACACGTCCTCGTCGAAGGAGAGCCGCAGCTCGGCCGCGAGCTCCGGGTCGGTGTGCCGGGTCGCCGCGCCCGACCGCTCCCACAACGCGTCCAGCAGCAGCTTCCGCGCGCGCGGGCGCAGCAGGTTGACGGGCGCGGTGCCGCTGAGCGCGGTACGGCGTACGTGGTCGAGGGCGCCGGCCTCCAGCTCCAGGCGCCGGTTGAAGGCGACGACGCGCAGGCGGGTGGGGGTACCGGAGGGGGCGTCGGCGTCGTCGCCGGAGTCTCCGAAGGCGAGCTGGCCCGTAGTACCCGTAAGACCCGTAGTACTTCTGGGGGACACTTCCAGCGCCCCCCGGGCCGCCTTCCGCAGCACCCTCAGCATGCGGTACGAGCCCTTGGCGCGGGCGACGGCCGGGGAGTCGTACAGGGTGGCCTCCGCGCCGTCGACCAGGGAGCCGATCGCGCGGATCGCGACCTGGCCCTCCTCGCCGAGGGAGGGCAGGACGCCCTCCGTGTAGGCGACCAGGAGGGGGGTCGGGGAGACGATCAGGATGCCTCCCGCGTAGCGGCGGCGGTCCTGGTAGAGGAGGTAGGCGGCGCGGTGCAGGGCGACGGCCGTCTTGCCGGTGCCGGGCCCGCCCTCGACGTACGCCACCGAGGCCGCGGGGGCGCGGATGACCAGGTCCTGTTCGGCCTGGATGGAGGAGACGATGTCGCGCATCGTGTGCGTACGGGCCTGGCCGAGCGCGGCCATCAGCGCGCCGTCGCCGATCGCGGGCAGCTGCGTACCGTCCAGGAACGCCGTCAGCTCGGGGCGCATCAGGTCGTCCTCGACGCCGAGGACGCGGCGGCCCTTGGAGCGGATGACCCGGCGGCGTACGACCCGGCCGGGGTCGACCGGCGTGGAGCGGTAGAACGGCGCGGCGGCGGGCGCGCGCCAGTCGATGACGAGGGGGGCGTACTCCTCGTCCAGGACGCCGATCCGGCCGATGTGGAGCGTCTCGGCGATGTCGGCGGTGTTGTCGTCCCTGATGACGCCCTCGGCGGGTTCGACGGCGGTGTAGGCGCCGTCGGGGCCCTTCTTGCCGTCCTTGCCGAGGAGCAGGTCGATCCGGCCGAAGAGGAAGTCCTCGAACTCGTTGTTCAGCCGGTTGAGGTGGATCCCGGCGCGGAAGACCTGGGCGTCGCGTTCGGCGAGGGCGCCGGGGGTGCCGACCTGGCCGCGCTGGGAGGCGTCGTGCAGCAGGAACTCCGCTTGGTGGATCTTCTCCTCGAGGCGCCGGTAGACCCGGTCGAGGTGTTCCTGTTCGACGCGGATCTCGCGGTCCCGCACGGAGTCCGGGGCGGTGTCCCGGTCCGGCGCGGGCGCTGATCTGAGCGCGGTCTCCTGTTGAGCCTGAGCGGCCACCGGGCCCCCTTCTGACGTGCTGGGCAGCCGTCAACCGTACGCGAAAGGGGGCCGGTGGTGGAAGTCACGCGCGCTCAGGCGTCGATCTGGACCAGCTTCTTCCCGCTCAGGGTGGCGACCTCGAAGTGGTCGATCTGGTCGGGCTTCATCGATGTGCCGCCCATGACGTACAGCGGGTTGCGGGCCTGCTCGGTCTGGGCGTCCGGGATGCCGTAGCCCCAGTTCGGTACGGCCCAGGTGGAGACGGTCTCGCGCTCGCCGTTCTTGCCGACGGCGATCAGGGAGCACTTCTCCGGACCGGTGACGTTCTTGAGCTCGACCACGGTCTCGGTCCCCCACGCCTTCTCGGCGTAGGCGACGGTGCCGGTGACCTTGGTGCCCGCGTCCGTCGCGGTCTTCTTGTCGGAGAGGGTGCCGAAGACGTCCTTCGCCGGGTTCGCGGAGGCGACCACACCCGTCTTGGCGCCGCCGTCGTCGCCGCCGGTCGCGGCCATCACGCCGAGCGGGCCGCCGATGATGAGCGCCGCTGCCGCCGCGACCAGGAAGAACGAGCGGCGGCGCTTGACCGCGCGCCGGTCGGCGACCTCGTCGACCAGCTTCTCGACCAGGCGCGGGCTGGGCTTGGCGGAGAGCGACTCGCCGATGGCGGGGGTGCCGGTGCCCGGGAGGTCCGCGAGCGCGGCGAGCATCGGTTCCATGCCGGCCAGCTCGTCGAGCTGCTGGGCGCACCATTCGCAGCCCGCGAGGTGGGCCTCGAAGGCGGTCGCCTCGGCGTCGTCGAGGATGCCGAGGGCGTAGGCGCCGACGGTCTCGTGCTCGTTGGGAGCGGGGGCTCCCTGCCTGGGGCTCATGGGTCCAGACATACCCGGACCACCTGTGCCGAATCCGCCGCCTTGTCCCCCGTACACACTCATCACGCCGTCACCCCCCGCTCCTCCAGAGCCAGCTTCATCGACCGCAGGGCGTAGAACACCCTGGAACGGACGGTGCCGCTGGGGATGCCCAGGGTCTCCGCCGCCTCGTTGACGGTACGCCCCTTGAAGTACGTCTCGACGAGCACCTCCCGGTGGGCCGGGGTCAGGTCGTCCAGCGCGTCCGACAGGGTCATCAGCCACAGCGCCTTGTCGATCTCGTCCTCCGCGGGGATGACCTCCAGCGGTGACGGGTCGACCTCCTGCGGCCGGGCCTGCCGGCTGCGGTGTCCGTCGATGACGATGCGCCGGGCGACCGTCACCAGCCAGGGGCGTACCGATCCGGTGGCTCGATTGAGCTGTCCGGCGTTCTTCCAGGCACGGATGAGTGTCTCTTGTACGACGTCCTCGGCGCGTTGGCGGTCTCCGGCGACCAGGCGCAGGACATATGCGAGGAGGGGTCCGGCGTGCTCCCGGTACAGGGCACGCATCAGCTCCTCATCAGGCTCCGAGGGCTGGGACATGCGATGTCGGGCCCTCGATCCACGTTCATTGGCCACGACGGAATCCTTGCGCACGCCCACCTCCGATGTCCGGGGGTTCCCCCAGTCGGTCGCTCCGCCACGAGTACGGGCGGGGGTTCCGGAGCGTTCAAGGGGCTCGACACTTTTCCTCTCGGTGCCGTGACGAGGTGGACATGGCCGCACATTCCCACCCGGGGTTCTTTACATTTCCGCCACATCGACAAGATCGCGCCACGTGCCCTGGCTCCGCACAAGTGAAACGGAGTGTTGTCGAAATCACTTCGACTGGTCCGGGGGATCGATGCGGCGTTTCTCGGCGAAAGGTTCATGTGGGACAGGGTGGGGGGGACTTGACGGTACGTCAGCTGTCGCGGGCGGGGTCTTTTCGCGCGAACCGGCGTCCACGGAGCGAGATTTCGCCGCGTGTCTTCTGGCTTGCCGTCGGCTGAACGGGAGTTGGTGGCGTCATATGCGATGCCGGTGGACTTGCAAGCACCCTTCTGTGCGACCAGGGGGCCTCCACCCGTCACACCGGCCCACCCGCCGCTCGGCCGGGGTGGCGAAAACCCGCCGCTGAAGGTGAGGTTCCGGGCGGGGATAGGGCGACTGGGGGCT
>NZ_LIRL01000408.1 GCF_001419795.1 Streptomyces niveiscabiei | reverse complement strand
CCGCTCACCGAGTCCCCCCAGCGGAGACCCCCGCCGCCTCGCGCACGAGCTCCGCGATCTCCTCGACGGGCCGGTCCGCGTCCACCGTCTGCCAGCCGAACCGTTCTGCCCAGTCGTCCAGTACCCGCTGGACGCGGCTCTGGTGGGCGAGGAACGACTCGCGGGAGCAGGAGGGGTCGCCGCCGCATTCGTAGGGGAGGATCTCCTCGCCCTGCTTGCGCTGCCATGCCGTCTCCGGGGCGATGCGCAGGTAGAGGACCTGGTCGCAGGCGGGGAGTCCGGCGCCCACGGTCTCGACCCACGCGCGGTCGAGTCCGTTTACCACCTCGACCGCCGCGTGTTTCATCCAGTAGCCGTCGAGGAGGGTGACCGTGTCGGGGGAGGGTGCGGGGTCCCGGCCCTGGAGGGCCATGCAGGACGACCAGAGGAAGAAGAGGAAGCGCGCCGGGTTGGGCATCTCGGCGGCGGCGGTCCGGCCCAACTGGACGTCGGGGCGCAGGAGTCGGGCGGACGGATAGTGCTGGGGCTCGGCGACGATGTCCCAGCGGTCGGAGCGCCGCAGGGGACCGGCGGAGCCGGCCGTGAGGAGCCGCGTGACGGTGGACTTGCCCGCACCGTCGGACCCGACGAGGGCGATGAGCATGGGGGGACTCCTAGGAAGGTCAGGCCGTCAGGCGGGCGGTGAGCCCGGGTACGGCGGCCGGCCCGTCGGCGAACGGCGAGGGCGTGGAGCCGGGGAACACGAGGGCGGTGAGCCGGGGGACGGCGTCCAGCGCGGGCCACAGCCCGGGCCGGGAGACGAGCGCCTCGGTGAGTGCCCAGTCGGCGTCGTTGAGGCGCGCGGACAGCAGTGCGACGTCGAGGAGCTTGGCCAGCGGAAGGAACCCGCCGTCCGGCTTCCCGTCCAGCAGCGCACGGGCAGGGGTGCTCAACTGCGCCCACAGGTCGATGAGTTGATCGACGGGATGCAGCTCCCGCGCAGGGGACCCGCAGCGCACGGCACCGCGCGCCCGCTCCAGCACGTCGGCCATCGGCACCTCGGGCAGCCCGAGCGGCGCTTCGGGCAGGACAGTGCACAAGTCGACGTAGAACTCGGGCACTTCGGCCCGCAGCCCGGCCTTGCGGTAGGGCAGGAACTCCCCGTCGTCCCCCCGCCCGGGGCGCTCGCCCGTGGAGCCGTACGGCACGACCCGGTCCCCGTCGACGGCCAACTCCCCCTGCACGTACCCGAGTCGGGTGAGCGCGGCGTGCGCCCGCCCGGTGTCCTCGGGGTGCAGCGCGAGGTCGAGGTCGCCGATGCGCCGGGCGCCGGGATCGCCGTACACGCCCTCGGCGAGCATGAACCCCTTGCGGAGCGCGTACCGGACCTGATGAGACGTCAACTCGCGCTGTACGGCGCCGAATTCGTCGGCGAGGGCGAGGTTGCGGGCGCGGTTGGCGACGTACGCGGAGGTCGCCACCCAGGCGTGCGGGAGGGCGCCGACGCCCCGGTCGAGGTGGTGGCGGTGGACGTGCCGGCCGATCAGCGGGAGCAGCTTGTGCCGGGCGGCGGCCTCCAGGAACGCGGCGGGGTCGAGGTCCGGGTCGATGGCGAGGGCGCGGACGCGGTCCGGGTCGGGGGTGAGGGCGGCCAGCGCGAGCAGCAGCGTGTTCACGCGGTGCCCCCGATCCGCAGCATCACCTTGCCGGTGGCCGCCGGCGGGCGGTCGAGCACGGACATGGCCTCCTCGATGTGGTCGAGCGGGAAGTGGTGGGTGACCAGCGGGAGCGGGTCGAGGGTGCCGTCCGCTAGCCAGGAGATGACCCGGCGGAAGTCGTCGGGCACGGACAGCGAGGAGAACAGCACCCGGGCCTCGCGCCCGACGAGCGCGTTGAGGTCGGTGGGGACGGGCCCTTCGAAGTAGCTGACGACGACGATGGTCCCGCCGGGCCGGACGGCGGCGACGGCCTGGTCGAGGACGCCGGGGTACCCGGCCGACACGAACACCACCTCCGGCCGCCGCCCGCCGAGTTGACGGACGATCAGCTCGCCGACCTCGGCGGGGGAGGGTGATCCGGTCCGGGCGTCGACGTACCCCGCCGCGCCCGCCGCCTCGGCGAGCCGGGCCTTGGCGGGCCCGGCGTCCACGCAGACGGCCGCGCCGAACCCGGTCCGCCGGGCGGCCAGCAGGCAGCTCAGCCCGATCGTGCCGGACCCGAGGACGGCGACCGTGCGCCCGGCGCCGGGCCCGGCGAGGCGGACCGCGTGCAGTCCGATGGACAGCGGCTCCACCAGTGCGCCCGCCACCGGGTCGGTGCCCGGCGGGAGGCGGTGGGTCATGTTGCGGCGCAGCAGGACGTACTGGGCGAAGGAGCCCTGCCAGCCCTCGTGGCTGAGGTTGCGGCGGTCCGTGCACAGGTGGGGGGCGTCGCGCCGGCACTCGGCGCAGGTGTCGCAGGGGGAGAACGCCGCCGAGCAGACCAGGTCGCCGGCCGTGAACTCCCCGTCGTCCGCGCCGGGTCCGCCGCCCACGCGGGTCACCTCGCCGCAGAACTCGTGGCCCAGGACGACGGGCGCCACCTTGTAGGGGTGGGTGCCGCGCCAGGCGGCGAGGTCGGAGCCGCAGATGCCGGACGCCAGGACCCGGACCAGGAGTTCACCGGGGCCGGGCTCGGGCACGTCGAGCCGGGCGTGCGGGTCGAGGACGCGCGGCGCGGTCAGCAGTCCGGCGCGCATGGTGGGGGTGTTCATACGGGCTCAGCTCCCGGTGTGGATACGGGCGGCGACACGGCAGAGACGCACTCGATTCGCTGATGCAACGCACCAGTGGGGGGATCGGGTCGGTGTCGCGCTGAGTTCCATGATCTTGACGTGGGGTGACGCCTGTCAATGACAAGGGGGTGTTCTTCAGGATTTCCGAAGGCGCTCGCCAACGGCCGCCGGAACGAGGAAGGATACGGAAGGTGTCCGGAAGGATGCCGGACAGCGAACTTCGAGTGAGATCAATCCGGCATCTCTGGCGAAATTCCCGGAAAATCAAGGGGCATGACGGGCCGACGGACGGCTCGGCACCCCGCGGTACGCGGGAACGCCGAACCCGCCGTACGGCATCGGAAGCGGATTCCCCCCACCTGTTCCGCCCGCCCCGGACACGAGCCGAACGCGCCTCGGGCACCTGCTCCCGTTCCGGGCAGCAGTGTGCACATTGCCTTGGCGAATCACTGACAGAAGGTGTTCCCATGTCCCTGAAGCCCCCCTCAGCCCCCTCCTTCAGGTCCCTCCTGCGGCCCGGCCGGGCCCTGCGGGTGGCCGGCGCGCACAGCGCGCTCGGCGCCGTCCTCGCTGAGCAGGAGGGGTTCGACGCGATCTGGTCGTCGAGCCTGGAGATCTCGGCGTCCCGCTGCCTCCCGGACGCCAGCATCCTGACGATGACGGAGTATCTGGAGGCCGCCGCCCACATGCAGAAGGCGCTCGGCATCCCCGTCGTCGCGGACGCCGACACCGGCTACGGCAACAACCTCAACGTGGCCCACATGGTCCACGAGTTCGAGGACATGGGGATCACCGCCGTCGCCATCGAGGACAAGCTCTTCCCGAAGATCAACAGCTTCGCCGACGGCGACCAGACCCTGCTGTCGACCGAGGCGTTCGTCGCGAAGATCGAGACCGCCAAGCAGGCCCAGCGCGACGACGAGTTCTTCGTCATCGCCCGCACCGAGGCCCTCATCAACGGACTCGGCGTCGACGTGGCGCTGGAGCGCGCCCACGCCTACGCCGACGGCGGCGCCGACGCCGTCCTCATCCACTCCAAGAAGAGCACCAACACCGAGGTCGTCGACTTCGTCAAGCGCTGGGAGGGCCGTCTCCCGGTGGTCGTCGTCCCGACCACCTACCCGGACTGGAACATCGCCGAGGCCGAGGCGATGGGCGTCCAGGTGGTGATCTACGCCAACCAGGGCATGCGGGCCACGATCTCCTCCCTGCGGGAGACCTACCGCTCCATCCGGGATTCCGGCGACACCGTCGCCCTGGAGCCGAAGATCGCCTCCGTGGCCGACATCTTCAAGCTCCAGCGGCTCAAGGAGTGGCAGCAGCTCGGCGCCTGACCCTGGAGGCCGCCCGGCGTCCCGTCGGCCTTCCGCCCCGGAAGGCCGACTGTCTCGCGCGCGGGTCCGAACAATGCGGAACAGATGTCCGTTCGGGCATATTCGGACGCCGCACTCAGGCGGCGTGGTCGCGCCGGATTTCTTTTGCGGAATTCCGCAGGTTTTCCGTATCCGGCAATTTACCGAGCGGCGGCGGTGGCTGATTCTTCGTGAGCGTCGCCGTCAACGCCCGGAATGTCTGGACGCTCGGACTGTCGTCGTCACCGCGCCGGGCCAGCACACAGTTTTCCCAGGGCGCGTCGAGTATCGGCACGTACGCCGTTCCCGGCCAGGAGTGATAATGCGTGAACGATTCCACCGTGGTGGCCACCCCCGCCCCGCCCGCGACCGAGCGCAGGGCGTCGTACGGGGTGCGCACCACCGCGGGCGCGCCCTGTCTGGCCGGTGTCCCCCCGCGCGCGGGTGCGAAGTAGAAGTAGTCGGCGAACTCCCGGGGCACCTCGGTGACCGGCAGGAACGGCTCGTCCAGCACCTCGTCGACGGAGACCCCCTCGGTGCGCGCGTCCGCCAGCCGCGAGGTGGCGGAGACGATCGCGACCCGGGGCTCGGTCGTCAGCACGTCGTAGCGGATCCGCTCGTCCGTGGGCGCCGGCCGGATGAAGGCGACGTCCACCACCCCGTCCAGCAGCGCCGACTGATGGTCCTGGAAGTCGAGCTGGACGACGGAGAGCGGGACGTTCGGGCGCAGGTGCTGGAAAGCGGAGAGCGCGGAGGAGGTCAGCTCCCCCGCGCCGTGGCTCATCACCCCCACCCGCAGCCGGCCGGTGCGCGGCCCGCCGGGCTCCGTCAGATCGGCGAGGTCCTGGCGGGCCGCGTCCAGGGCGCCGAGGAGATGGCGGGCGTGGCCCAGCAGGCGCTGCCCCGCCGGAGTGAGCGAGACGGGGGTGCGGTGGAGTAACTGCACTCCGAAATCGGCCTCCAACTGCTTGATGTGCAGAGTGACCGACGGCGGGGAGAGGTAGAGCTTCTTGGCGGCCTTGCCGAAATGCCCTTCCTCTGCGACTGCCACGAAAGAATTCAGGCGTCGAAGATCCATGCCCGGGATATTAAAGCTTCAAGTTGTATACAACAAGCAGAGCATCGGTGATGGTGGGCTAAAAACTTGGGAAGGGCGGTAATAACCTTGCATACGCCAAGGGTTCGAGGGAAAAAGTGGCCGACGGACACCGCGCATTGGCGCAGGGCGGCACTCACTCTCGTCGCGATCGGCTGGACCGCCAACGAGTTCACCGTACTCCTCGACGTCTACCGCCGGCTCCTCGGCCTCCCCCAGAGCACCGTCGTCGGCGCGTTCGTCGTCTACGTCCTCGGCATCGTGCCCGGCATC
The DNA here is from genome assembly GCF_001419795.1 of Streptomyces niveiscabiei. Lineage (GTDB taxonomy): Bacteria > Actinomycetota > Actinomycetes > Streptomycetales > Streptomycetaceae > Streptomyces > Streptomyces niveiscabiei. The sequence goes on along the minus strand of NZ_LIRL01000408.1, from coordinate 1,226 downwards.
CTGCTCGGCGGACCGGTCACCGACCGCCTCGGCCGCAAGCGCGTCGTGGTCGCCGCCATCGCCGCCTCCGGACTCTCCTCCCTGACCCTGATGGCGGGCTCCGGAATCACCGCGCTGCTCTTCGCGGGCCGGATGCTCGCCGGGCTCGCCATCGGCGCCGCCATGACCTCCGTCGCCGTATGGGCCCGCGAACTCCACGACCGGGCGGGCGAGACGGGCGACCCGGACCGGCCCGCCCGCCTCTCCAGCCTCTGCCTGTCCGCCGGATTCGCCCTCAGCGGCCTGACCTCCGCGCTCATCGCCCAGTGGCTGCCGCACCCCCTGCTCCTCGCCTACCTCCCCCAACTCGCCCTGACCGCCCTCGCGTTGGCCGCCGTCGCCCGCCTCCCGGACACCGCGGGACCTGGCGCGGCCCGCCCCGCCAGGAGCGGCGCGTGGCCCGCCGGGAGCGTCCGCCCGTTCCTGCGGTACGTCGTCCCCCTCGCCCCCTGGGTGTTCGCCGCGCCCACCATCGGCTACGTCGTCCTGCCCCACCTCGTCGCCGGCGCGGTCGGCGACCACGCCCTGCTCTACGGCGGGCTCGCGATCCTCGTCACCCCCGGCGGCGGCGTCCTCATGACCCCGCTGGCCCGTCGGCTGGCCGCCCGCGACCCGCTCGCGCCCGCGATCGCCGGGATGACGACGATCGCCGCCGGACTCGTCGCCGGGAGCTGGGCCGTCCGGCACGAGGACCCGTTCGCCGCGCTCGGCGCCTCCGCCGTCCTCGGCTGCGGATACGGGCTGTGCGCCGTCTACGGACTCACCCAGACCGCCCGGCTCGCGAGCCCCGACCGGCTCGCCGTCCTCACCGCCGTCTACTGGGCCCTCGCCTACACCGGGTTCGCCGCGCCCTTCGTCTTCGACCTCCTCAACCGCGGCCTGCCCGCCCCCGCCATCCTGCTCACCCTCGCCTCCCTCACCTTCGTGAGCCTCCTGCCGATGATCGGCCGCACCGCCCGCCGCCCCGGTCGGGCAGGATGAACCGCACCACGATCCGCCACGCGCAAGGAGCACCCCCCACGTGACCACCTCCCCCCGCAACCAGACGCTCAGCGGAGCCACCGACCTCGACCTCCCCGAGTTCGACACCCCGCCCGCCGACCCGGTCCCCCTGCTCCTCGACTGGCTGGAGAGCGCCGTCAAACGCGAGGTCCGCGAGCCGTACGCGGCCGTCCTCGCCACCGCCG
>NZ_LIRL01000407.1 GCF_001419795.1 Streptomyces niveiscabiei | reverse complement strand
AGATGTGGTATAAGAGACAGCCCCTTCCCGTCTCCCTTCTCGCCCCCCTCCCCGCCGCTCTTCGTAGCCCTGAGGTAAAGATCACCGCCGCGTCGGTGTCCTCAAGGCCCGCCCGTGCTCTGCCAGATGGCAAAGCCGCGTACGATCCGCTGTTGGCGGGAGCGAGTGCGCTGGTGGGGTCGTGGGGATCCGCGATCAAAATGCCGGACACAGGGTGCCGAAGACGTCCCCCTGGGCCCTTGTTTCTGCCACGATTCCGAGTGGGTGGGGCTCGGAGCCCGCGCTTTCGACCCGCCTGAAGACCTCCGCCGGGGGGACCCCCAACCGGCACACCTTTGACCATCTGGGAGAGTCACGGTGTACTTCGCCGCACTGCTCGCGCGCACCGAAGACGGGTGGGAAGCGAGCGACACAGAGCTCGACGATGTGGAAACCCTGTCGGATCTGGCCGACCTGGCCCGCGAGTCGTCCGTCGACGACGACACGGTCCTGGTCCTGATCGAGCAGGAGGACGCCTGGTTCAGCGTCGTCCGGGTGGACGGCGAGGACGATCCCCGCGTCTACGTCTCGGACGCCGCGGTGGCCGCCCGCAGCTCGTACGGCGAACTCCTGCTCGCCGACCTGCTCGCCAAGGACGTCGACGACGACCTGGACGCGCTGGACCTGGACGGCACGGAGGACGGCGAGGAGGACGAGGACGACGAGCCGGCCGCGGAAGCCGTCCCGCACGGCCCCGTCGGCGACGCCCGTCTCCTGGACGACCTCGGCATCTCGGAGAAGCAGCTCCAGTCCTTCGACAGCGACGCGCTCGGCGAGATCGCGGACGCGCTCGGTGCGACGGAGATGCTGGAAGCCGTCCGCTGACCCCCGATCCCGTACGCGACCCCTGGCAGCCCGCGATGCGGCTCGCCCTCGCCGAGGCGGGGCGGGCCGGTCCGGACGTCCCCGTCGGGGCGGTCGTCCTCGGCCCGGACGGTACGACGGTGCTGGCCGCCGCGCACAACGAGCGCGAGGCGACGGGCGATCCGACGGCCCACGCGGAGGTGCTGGCACTGCGCCGGGCCGCCTCCGCGCTGGGCGCGTGGCGGCTCGTCGACTGCACGCTCGTCGTCACCCTGGAGCCGTGCGTGATGTGCGCCGGGGCGCTGGTGCAGTCCCGTGTCGACCGGGTGGTCTACGGCGCCCGGGACGACAAGGCCGGCGCCGCCGGTTCGGTCTGGGACGTCGTCCGCGACCGCCGCCTCAACCACCGCCCCGAGGTGATCGGCGAGGTCCTCGCGGACGCCTGCGCAACCCTCCTGACCAGCTTCTTCCGCACCCCCTGAGGCCGCCCCCGATACCGATTTCCGAGCAGCCCGACCCGTGCTGTAAGGTCTCTCTCGGTAGCGTGTCCGAGCGGCCGAAGGAGCTCGCCTCGAAAGCGAGTGTGGCGCAAGTCACCGAGGGTTCAAATCCCTCCGCTACCGCTCACGATGAAGGGCCTCGCCGATTGCGGCGGGGCCCTTCGAGTTTGCATCCCACACTCTGCATCCCACACTTTGCGACTCACACCCGATCAATACGATGAAATGCTCGGTGCGAAAGCTACACTCACGCCCGGCAGCCAGGGGGATTCGAGTTACAGGGGAGGCGCGGTGGCGGTGCAGGCCAAGAAGATCGCCGTCTATGTGCTCGTCGTGTTCGTGTTGTACGTGATCATTACGGACCCGGCGAAGGCCGCGGACTACGTGCAGCTAGGGTTCGAGGGCATATCCAACGCGGCGAAGGCCATCGGGGACTTCTTCACGTGGCTCGCCGACGGGGCCAAGTAGCCGCCCTGTCCCGGTGGGAGACCCCGTGATCCGGCATCTGGTGCTGTTCAGGCTCAACGACGGTGTGACGCGCGAGGACGAGCGCGTGGTGGCCGGTGAGGCCGCGTTTCGGGCGCTGCCCGGCGAGATTGAGGACGTCGAGTTCTGGGAGCTCGGCTGGAACCTCTCCGACCGGCCGATCGCGTACGACTTCGCGATCAACTCGTCGTTCGCGGACGCGGAGGCGTTGAAGCGGTACATCGAGCACCCCGCGCACCAGGCGGGCGTGGCGCTGTGGCGCGAGTTCTCGACGTGGGTCGTCGCCGACTACACCTTCTGAAGCCGACTACACCTGCTGAAAGCGTCGTTCGTCCCTCAACACGGTGTAATGCGGTGCTTGCACACAGTGGTGATGTCTTGTGATGCTATGACCGCTTTTGACGGATGAACGGCGGATGAAGAGGTGGCGTTGACCGTGTCGGCCAGTACTGCGCCACCCCAGGAGACCGCGCCCGACGCGGTAGAGGAAACGGTTCCGGAGCTTTCGGAGAAGCAGCGCCGGGGCGCGGACACCCGGGCCCTGACGACCGTCCTCTTCGGCCAGCTCAAGGAGTTGCCGCCGGGTACGCCGGAGCACCGCCGGGTGCGTACGGCGCTCATCGAGGCGAATCTCCCGCTCGTGCGCTACGCCGCCGCGCGGTTCCGCTCCCGCAACGAGCCGATGGAGGACGTCGTCCAGGTCGGGACGATCGGTCTGATCAACGCGATCGACCGCTTCGACCCCGACCGGGGCGTGCAGTTCCCGACGTTCGCGATGCCGACGGTCGTCGGCGAGATCAAGCGGTACTTCCGCGACAACGTGCGCACCGTCCACGTACCCCGCCGGCTGCACGAGCTGTGGGTGCAGGTGAACGGGGCGACGGAGGATCTGACGACCGCGTACGGCCGCACCCCCACGACCGCCGAGATCGCCGAGCGGCTGCGGATCGGGGAGGACGAGGTCCTGTCCTGCATCGAGGCCGGCCGCTCGTACCACGCGACGTCCCTGGAGGCCGCCCAGGAGGGCGACGGGCTGCCGGGGCTGCTCGACAGGATCGGGTACGAGGATCCCGCGCTGGACGGCGTCGAGCACCGCGACCTCGTCCGCCACCTGCTCGTGCAGCTGCCGGAGCGGGAGCAGCGGATCCTGTTGCTCCGTTACTACAGCAATCTGACCCAGTCGCAGATCAGCGCCGAGCTGGGGGTCTCGCAGATGCACGTCTCCCGGCTGCTCGCCCGGTCCTTCCAGCGGCTGCGCTCCGCGAACCGGATCGAGGCGTAGATCCCCCCGGTTCTGGGAATCGTAAGCAGGATCGATACGTCACCGTCGCGGGCGAATCGGCCAGGCGGCGCTTTTGGGGCCGATTCGGGCTGAGACCTCGTCATACACCGTCTGTGCAGGGCTGTTTCGTTGGTCACATGTCGACATGTCACTACAGCGTGTTGCCGACATGTGACATTCTGCCGGAAGCGCGTTTGCCGAGGCTTCGGCTCCGGTATTCAGGTGAAGGCCGACGTTCCACCCGGAGCGCCAGCCCCGACCGTCCCGCGACCCAAAGGGGGTGGCATGTCCGCAGACCAGGGCAGCTCGAAGGTGCTCACGCTCGCGAAGAGCGCGTCCGCGCCCGCCGTGCCCGCCGAGCCGGACCCGCTCGACGACGTCACGGCCGACGTCCCGGCACTCACCGCCGGACCGGCTCCGGCGCTTCCCGCCCCCACGGAGGCGATCGACACCCGGACCCTGTCCCGCTCCCTGTTCCTGCGGCTCGCCGCGCTCGACGAGGACAGCCCCGAGCGTGCGTATGTCCGTGACACCTTGATCGAGCTCAACCTGCCGCTCGTGCGGTACGCCGCCGCGCGGTTCCGCTCGCGCAACGAGCCGATGGAGGACATCGTCCAGGTCGGCACGATCGGGCTGATCAAGGCGATCGACCGGTTCGACTGCGAGCGGGGGGTCGAGTTCCCCACCTTCGCGATGCCCACCGTCGTCGGTGAGATCAAGCGGTTCTTCCGGGACACGTCCTGGTCGGTTCGCGTTCCTCGCCGGCTCCAGGAGCTGCGGCTCGCCCTCACCAAGGCCAGTGACGAGCTGTCCCAGCGGCTC
>NZ_LIRL01000406.1 GCF_001419795.1 Streptomyces niveiscabiei | reverse complement strand
GCTCGCCCGCCTCGGCGATCCGCGACCCGGACAGCCCCCCGGCGCGCACCCAGAGGGTCAGCCCGCCCCGGGGCACCGAGAACTCCCAGGCGGGCAGCTCGGCGCGCAGGGCGGTGACGAGGGCATCGCGGTTCTCGCGGGCCTGGGCGCGCCGCAGTTCGACGGCCTGCGCCCAGCCGCCGGTGGAGAAGAGCCAGTTGACGGCGAGCTGCTCCAGGACCGGCGTACCGAGGTCGGCGTACGCGCGCGCGGCGACGAGGCTGCGGATGACGTCGGGGGCGGCGCGGACCCAGCCGATGCGCATCCCGGCCCAGAACGCCTTGCTGGCCGAGCCGACGGTGATCACGGTCGACCCGGCGGGGTCGAACCCGCAGACGGGGCGCGGCATCGCGACGTCCTCGTCGAGCCACAGCTCGGTCATCGTCTCGTCGGCGACCAGCACCGTACCCGCGGACCGGGCGGCCTCCACGAGCCGGCGCCGCTGGTCGTCGTCGGCGAGGGCGCCGGTGGGGTTGTGGAAGTCGGCGACGACGTAGGCGATGCGCGGGGCGGCCTCCCTGAGGACCTGCCGCCAGCGGTCCATGTCCCACCCGGCGAGCCCCTCGGCCATCGCGACGGGCACCAGCCGCGCGCCCGCCTCCCGCATGAGCTGGAGGATGTTGGCGTACGACGGCGACTCGACGGCGATCCGCTCGCCGCGCCCGCCGAAAAGGTGGCAGATCGCGTCGATGGCGCCCATCGCGCCGGTCGTCACCATGATCTGCTCGGGCATGGTGGGGATCCCGCGCGCGGTGTACCGCTCGGCGATCATCGCGCGCAGGGCGGGCAGGCCCGCCGGGTAGTCGCCGTGCGTGTGCGCGTACGGCGGCAGTTCCTCCAGGGCGCCCTGGACGGCGCGGGTGAGCCACGGCTCGGGCGCGGGCAGGGCCGCGCAGCCCAGGTCGATCATCGACCCGAGGTCCTCGGGGGCGAGCGGTTCGAGCCCGCGCGCGGGCAGGGGGTTGCCGGCGGGAACGACGGTCCAGCTGCCGGCCCCGCGCCGCGACTCCAGGAACCCTTCCGCGCGCAGCGCCTCGTAGGCCGCCGCGACGGTCGTACGGCTCACGGACAGCGCGAGGGCCAGTTCGCGTTCGGCGGGCAGGCGCGCGGCGACCGGGACGCGGCCCTCCAGGACGAGGAGGCGTACGCCGTCGGCGAGCGCGCGGTAGGCGGGCGGGCGGCGGGTGCCGGGCCCGGCCGGACGCTCCTGCTGGGACGTCAGCAGCCGCGCGAGTTGCGCGGGCCCCACCGCCGAGGTCCACTGCGCCATACAGATCAGTCCACCTTCCCCGAATTGGCCCTGGATGCGTCACGCATCCCCCCAACAGAGTGACAGACACCAGTCCACTTTCACTACCAGGGGGTCCCCTTGTCCGCCTCGGTCACGCGTCACCGTCTGGGACGCCGTCTCGTACAGCTCTACGTCGGGCTGGCGCTGTACGGCGTCAGCTCGGCGCTCCTGGTCCGCGCGGGGCTCGGTCTGGAGCCGTGGGGCGTGCTCCACCAGGGGCTCGCGGAGCTGACCGGGCTGACGATCGGCGAGGTCGCCATCGTCGTGGGCGCGCTGGTGCTGCTGCTGTGGATCCCGCTGCGCCAGCGTCCGGGGCTCGGCACGGTCTCCAACGTCTTCGCGATCGGCCTCGCGATGGACGCCACCCTCGCTCTCGTCCCCGACGCGCACGGCCTCGCCGTACGCGTCCCGCTGATGGCCGCCGCGATCGTCCTGAACGGCGTGGCGACCGGGCTGTACATCGCGGCGGCGTTCGGGCCGGGGCCGCGGGACGGGCTGATGACGGGGCTGCACCGGCGTACCGGCCGCTCGATCCGGCTGATGCGGACGGCGGTCGAGGTGGCCGTGGTGGTGACCGGGTTCGCGCTGGGCGGGACGCTCGGGGCCGGGACGGTGCTGTACGCGCTGGCGATCGGGCCGCTGGCGCAGGTGTTCCTGAAGGTGTTCGCCGTCGCGCCGGCACCGCGCGGCAGCGCGGCCGTTGCCACCGGGACACCGGAGGGGGCCATACTGCCGCGGTGACCACGCTGATACGCCACCCGTACCTCGACCACCCGGGGCCCATCCCGTTCGCGCACCGCGGCGGGGCCGCGGACGGCCTGGAGAACACCGTGGCGCAGTTCCGGCGCGCGGTGGAGCTGGGCTACCGGTACATCGAGACGGACGTGCACGCCACGCGCGACGGCAAGCTGGTCGCCTTCCACGACTCCACGCTCGACCGGGTCACCGACGGCGCCGGACGGATCGCCGACCTGCTGTGGAAGGACGTCGCACGCGCGCGCGTGCGCGGCGAGGAGCCCGTACCGCTCTTCGAGGAGCTGCTGGAGACGTTCCCGGAGGTCCGCTGGAACGTCGACATCAAGGCCGAGCCCGCGATGCACCCGCTGCTCAACCTGATCGCCCGCGCGAACGCCTGGGACCGCGTCTGCGTCGGCTCCTTCTCCGAGGCCCGCGTGATCCGCGCCCAGCGCCTGGCGGGCCCGCGCCTGGCCACCTCGTACGGCACCCGGGGGGTGCTGAACCTGCGGCTGCGGTCCTGGGGCGTGCCTGCGGCCCTGCGTCGTACGGCGATCGCCGCGCAGGTGCCGGAGGCGCAGTCGGGCATCCAGGTGGTGGACCGGCGCTTCGTGCGCCTCGCGCACGCGCGCGGGCTCCAGGTCCACGTGTGGACGGTGAACGAACCCGGCCGCATGCACCGGCTTCTGGACCTCGGCGTGGATGGCATCATGACCGATCACATCGACACGCTGCGCGAGGTCATGCAGGAGCGGGGCGTCTGGGCCTGAGCCCCCGCGCGGCGGTCCCACGGGGAAGCGAGGCACGGGTGGGGAGCACCGGCACCCTGGTGGCCGACACCACGGACCGGCGGCGCGAACAGCGCGGCTGGTACTTCTACGACTGGGCGTGCTCGGTCTACTCGACGAGCGTCCTCACGGTGTTCCTGGGCCCCTATCTGACATCGGTGGCCGAGAACGCGGCCGACGCCGGCGGGTACGTCCATCCGCTGGGCGTGCCCGTGCGCGCGGGGTCGTTCTTCGCGTACTCGGTGTCCCTGTCGGTGATCGTGGCCGTCGTCCTGATGCCCCTGGTGGGCGCGGCGGCCGACCGCTCGGGCCGCAAGAAGCCGCTCCTGGGGATCACGGCGTACACCGGCGCAGCGGCCACCCTGGGGATGTTCTTCCTGGACGGCGACCGCTATCTGCTGGGCGGGCTGCTGCTGATCGTCGCGAACGCCTCCCAGGCCGTGTCGATGATGCTCTACAACGCCTACCTGCCCCAGATCGCCGGCCCCGAGGAGCGCGACGCGGTCTCCTCGCGCGGGTGGGCGTTCGGGTACGCGGCCGGGTCGATCGTCCTGATCGTCGACCTGGTGCTGTATCTGGCGCACGACTCGTTCGGGGTGTCCGAGTCGACGGCCGTACGGATCTGTCTCGCCTCGGCGGGCCTGTGGTGGGGCGGGTTCACGCTGATCCCCCTGCTGCGGCTGCGCGACCGGCCCTCGGCCCCGCGCGCGGGCGCGTCCTCGCCGGGTCTGAGGCAGTTCGCGGCGACGATCCGCGACATGCGCCGCCACCGGCTGACCCTCGCCTTCCTGCTGGCCTATCTGATCTACAACGACGGCATCCAGACGGTGATCTCCCAGGCGTCCGTGTACGGCTCCGAGGAGCTGGGCCTGAGCCAGTCCACGCTCATCGGGGCCGTCCTGCTGGTGCAGGTGCTCGCGGTCGCGGGCGCCCTCGGGATGGGCCGGCTCGCCCGGACGTACGGCGCCAAGCGGACGATTCTCGGCTCGCTGGCCGCCTGGACGCTCACCCTGGGCGCGGGCTACTTCCTGCCCGCCGGGAACCCGGCGGGGTTCTTCCTGCTGGCCGCCGCCATCGGGATGGTTCTCGGCGGCAGCCAGGCCCTCTCGCGCTCGCTCTTCTCCCATCTGGTGCCGCCTGGGAAGGAGGCCGAGTACTTCTCCGCGTACGAGATGAGCGACCGCGGGATGAGCTGGCTGGGCCCGCTGCTCTTCGGCGTCACCTACCAACTGACCGGTAGCTACCGGGACGCGATCGTCTCCCTCGTGGCCTTCTTCGCCCTCGGGTTCGTGCTGCTCGCGAGGGTCCCGGTGGAGCGGGCGATCCGCGACGCGGGAAATCCCGTACCCGAGAAGATTTAGCGCTCAGGGCGAAAGGGCGGTAGTGTACGCGTTTGGCCTGCCAGGCGTACCGTTACTGCGCGTCAAAGATGCCGAAACGCTGGGTTGCATCTCTGAACAGATGTGACAAAGCGGGCGCTGGTGGGTACTGCACTGATTGAGAAGGCTGCGGCTACGACGGCGACGCATGACCCGGAACGGGAATCTTTACCGCCGACCGGACGTTGACCGGATGACGACGACAGCGACACCTGTCCTGTGGGCGACAAGCCCGGGAGGCACGATTCATGAGTGAGCGAGCTCTTCGCGGCACGCGCCTCGTGGTGACCAGCTACGAGACGGACCGCGGCATCGACCTGGCCCCGCGCCAGGCCGTGGAGTACGCATGCGAGAAGGGGCACCGGTTCGAGATGCCCTTCTCGGTCGAGGCGGAGATCCCGCCGGAGTGGGAGTGCAAGGTCTGCGGAGCCCAGGCACTCCTCGTGGACGGCGACGGCCCTGAGGAGAAGAAGGCCAAGCCCGCGCGTACGCATTGGGACATGCTGATGGAGCGGCGCACCCGCGAGGAACTCGAAGAGGTTCTTGAGGAGCGTCTGGCCGTGCTGCGGTCCGGGGCGATGAACCTTGCGGTGCATCCTCGGGACAGCCGCAAGTCGGCGTAGCCCTGCGAGGCTCGGGCCGGCTTTTCAGCATGCGTTGATTTCGATGACCGCGGGCGCCGTACGTGAGGTTTGCGTACGGCGCCCGCGGTCTTTCGGCTGCCGGTTCCCCGGTCGGTGCGGAAACGACCGAGCCGGCCGGTGCTGAGAAGTTCAGCGCCGGCCGGCTCGGTGTTGTGCCAAAAGCTCAGTACGTCAGCGGCGGGCGCTCGTCCCTCGGGGTGTCCGGCTTCGTGCCGTCCTCCCTGATCACCTCGCCCTGGACGACCTTGCCGTCGGGGCGGTGGATGCGGGCCTGCTGGAAGGCGTCGCCCAGGGTGCCGGGGGTGGTGGCGCTCAGTCTGCGGGTCACGGTGCGCTCCGCGTAGGCCGACAGGGCCTTCTGGACCGGGGGGATCAGCAGGAGGAGGCCCAGGGCGTCGGAGATCAGGCCGGGGAGCATCAGGAAGAGGCCGCCCAGCATCATGAAGCCGTTCCCGCCGCCGGACTCCGCGGGGGAGCCGCCTCGCTGGAGGGCCTCGTTCAGGGCGCGGAACGCCCTGCGGCCCGCGCGTTTGATGACCGCCGCGCCCAGGACGATCCCGGCCACCAGCAGCAGGAAGACGACGAAACCGCTCGCCGCCTTCGCCACCACGGTCAGCAGCCAGATCTCCAGCACCAGCCAGGCCGCGATCCCGAGCGGCAGGAACGTCCGCAGGCGGGAGCGCGGGGGCCGTACGGAGGACGTGGGGGTCGATGCGCCAGTCATACGTCCAGTGTGCCTGGAAGGGGCTCAGAGCGGCATAAGGGCATGATCAGCCCAAGCTGTACGGCTCCACCGCCCCGCCACACACACCAGCGGCTACGGCTGCTGCCCCTCCACCGGGCGCGCGGGCGTCGGCTTGTCGCCCTTGCCGGTCAGCTTACCGACCCGCTCCGAGGCGCCCCACGCCGTGACCCGCCACAGCGCCTCGACCATGATGTCCCGGCTCATCTTCGAGTCGCCGAGTTCGCGCTCGACGAACGTGATGGGGACCTCGACGACGTGGAACCCGGCCTTCACCGCGCGGCGGGCCAGGTCGACCTGGAAGCAGTACCCCTGGGAGGCGACCTCGTCGAGGCCGAGCCCTTCGAGGGTCTCGCGGCGGAAGGCCCGGTAGCCGCCGGTGATGTCGCGCAGCGAGAGGTCGAGCGCGAGGCGGGAGTAGAAGCTGCCGCCGCGGGAGATGAACTCGCGGGACTTCGGCCAGTTCACCACCCGGCCGCCGGGCACCCAGCGGGAGCCGAGGACCAGGTCGGCGCTCTTCAGCGCGGTCAGCAGGCGGGGCAGTTCCTCGGGCTGGTGGGAGCCGTCCGCGTCCATCTCGACCAGGACGCCGTAGTCGTGCTCCATGCCCCAGCGGAAGCCCGCGAGGTAGGCGGCGCCGAGGCCCTCCTTGCCCTTGCGGTGCATCACGTGGACGTGGTCGTCCTCGGCCGCCAGCTCGTCCGCGAGCTTTCCGGTGCCGTCGGGGCTGTTGTCGTCCGCCACGAGGATGTGGGCCTCGGGGACCGACTCGCGGACCCGGCCGACGATGCGCTTGATGTTCTCCGCCTCGTTGTAGGTCGGAATGATCACCAAGGTCTCGCCCAGCGGGCCGAACCGCCGTTCGCGGTCCTGTGCCGAGGTCCCGTCGCCGTCGTTCACCGCTACCCCTTCAAGTCGTACGCAGGGGACCACCATAGTGGCCGCTGTCTGCGGCGACATGCCGGATCATGCTTACAGTGGTGTCGAATCCCCAAGAGTGGGGTAAGACTGCACGTTCGCCCGCCCCGCTCCCCGACTTCGCGGTGTACGACGAGGATGCGCGAGGTGAACTCTGCGGGTGGAGGCCCGGCGCCCTTCGGGCCGACCAGGGGCCCGCTGGCTGCGGGTCGACCGAAAGCCGTTGTCTACTGAACGCCGGGCCCCACCCGGGTCGCACCTCCCCGTTCGGCGGAACGTTCCGTCGCCGCTGTGCGAGCGCTGGGCCTGGCTCCCAGTGGCGGTGCCCTCGGCAGTGCACCGTCCCTGACCCAGTGGCGCCGCGGCGAGTCCCGGAGGTTCTCCGAAGGGGCGTCCGGCAGTGGACTCGGCCGAACCTACCGGTCCCCCGCCGCCCACTGTCAACACCCGCGCCACCTGCGCTTCTCTCCTCAACGCGCTGGTCAGAGGGGAGGAGGCCGCCGTGCGGGTAGCCCGCGCAGACGGGTGATCCTGGGGCTGTCCCTTATA
>NZ_LIRL01000405.1 GCF_001419795.1 Streptomyces niveiscabiei | reverse complement strand
GGGCGGGGGCGACGCGTACGGGGGTGGTCATGCGGCGCCCTCGTCGGCACGCTTCCGTGCCACCCAGCACCCCATGATCACCTTTCCTGCCACGCACCCGTCCCGCAGGGCCGGCAGCGACTGTGCCAGCAGGTTCTCGAAGCCGTCCGCCGTCAGGTCCGGCCGCTCGTCCCCCGCCGGGTCCGAACTCGGCGCTGCGGGCGTCCAGTTGGGCCCGATGTCGCCGTGGTCGTCGTACCGGGACACGGACTCGACCTCGAAGCCGGCCTCCTCCAGGTACCCCTTCAGCTCGCCGAACGGGATGACGTGCGGGATCGCGAAGCCCTGGCACATGGGTTCCACCCAGCGGGCGTGCTCGGCCTCGGTGAGATTGTCGGCGCAGAACCAGTCCGCGCCGACGAAGGCCCCGCCGGACCGCAGGACCTTCGCGATCCCGGCGTACACCTGGCGTTTGTCCGGCGCGTAGCAGAGCGCCTCGATGGAGAGGACGCCGTCGAACTCGCCTGCGCCGAAAGGCAGGTTCATCGCGTCCGCCTCGACGAACGTGAGCCGTTCGGTGCCGGCGTGCAGCGAGCGGGCCACGCGTACCTGGTGGCCGCAGATGTTGACGCCGGTCACCTCGGCGCCGGTGTGCGCGGCGACGGTCGCTGCGGGGCCGCCGATGCCGCAGCCGACGTCGAGGACGCGGTCGCCCGCGCCGAAACGTCCCTGGTCGGCGAGCCAGCGCTGCATGGTGTGCTGGGCGTCGTGGAGTTGCTGGCCCTCGGTGAACCAGGCGAGGTGGAAGGAGTCGGACCAGACGTCCCGGCAGACGTCGGTGACCTGTTCGTAGTAGCTGTCGACGACACGGGCGTAGTGGTGCTCCCGGTCCTCGGGGGTCCTCACCAGCTCCAGGTACTCGGCGTTGCGCATGCGGGTTCCTCTCAGGAAGCCGGTGTGAGGGTGAAGAAGCGTTGCTGCCACAGGGCGTGCAGTTCGGAGCGCGTCTCGGGGGTGAGCGGCCCGACCGGCGTCGTACCGTCCGCCCGCTCCAGCACCGCGAACAGCTCGGGAGACACGGCGGCCCGGGGGCCGGTGGCGTAGTCGAGGAGGATCTCGTGCGTGACGCCGCCCTCCGCGACCGTCCTGACCAGCCGGGTCACGGGGCGGAACGTCAGGACGAGGTCGTCGAGGCCGTCCAGGAAGTCCGGTCGTCTGCGGACCAGGAGGTCGTCGACGACGGCGTGGTCGAGTTCGGTCGTCAGCAGGCACGTCAGCACGTCCTCGACGCTCTGCACGATCGGTTCGGCGTTGTTGTTCATCGACGTGTTGAGCAGCACCGGCGTACCCGTGAGCGCGCCGAAGCGGCTGATCAGGCGGTGGACGCGCTCGTTGGCCTCGGGGTCGACGATCTGGACGCGGGCCGTGCCGTCGACGTGGGTGACCGCGCCGAGGTGCTCGCGGTGTTCGGGGCGCACGCTCACGACGTACGACATGAAGTCGTGATGCGCGGTGGTGTCGGTGAGGTCGAAGTACGTGCCGGCGGCCTCGGGGACGACCATCGGGGCGAACGGGCGGAAGCTCTCCCTTTTCTTGATCATGGCGTTGATGCGGGTGCGGTTCCCGGCGGGGCGCGGGTCGGCGAGAATGCTGCGGTGGCCGAGTGCGCGGGGCCCGAACTCCGAGCGCCCGTACGCCCATCCGACGACGGCGCCCTCGGCGAGCAGGCGGGCGGTCGTCTCGACGACGTCGGCGGGCCGCTCGTACTCCACGAGCCCGCTCCACGCCCGGACGGTCTCCTCGACGGCGTCCGCGCTGCCGAGCCCCGGCCCGAGGCTCGCGCTGCGCATCCGCTCCTTGAGGCGTACCGTCCCGGACAGCGTCTCCTGCGCGAGCAGTGCCGCGCCCTCGGCGGTGCCCGCGTCGTGGGAGGCGGGGTGCACGAACATCTCCGTGAACAAGCCCGAGCGCAGAACGGCGCCGTTGAGGCTGCAATTGTGGGCGACGCCGCCGCTGAGGACGAGCTTCGTGTGCCGGGTGGCGCGGCGCCAGTGCGTCAGCACGTGCAGGACGATCCGCTCCAGCATCTCCTGGAGCCCGGCGGCGAAATCCTTGTGGTGCTGTTCCAGCGGTTCACTCGAACGCCGGGGCGGCATTCCGCAGGAGAAGAACGTGTTGCTGACGTATTCGAAGGCGAGGGCGTGCGGCGAGAATTCGTAATCGCCGTCCGGGCCGAGCGTGTACATCGAGTCGAACACCGGCCGGTATACGGCGGGGTCTCCGTACGGGGCGAGTCCCATCACCTTGTACTCGTCGCCGAACCTGAATCCCAGGTGTCTCGTGGCATTCAGATAGAGGAGTCCCAGCGATTTGTGCATCGCGAACTTGGTGAGGATCTCCAACTCGCCACCGGTGGCGCCGAATACGGTCCCCGAGGAATCCTCGCCCATGCCGTCGAGGACGACGACGAGGGCCTCCGACATCCCGGAGCGCACGAGGCTCGACATCGCGTGGGCGCGGTGGTGGGAGGCATGGAACAGCTTCTCGTCGGGAAGGTCCCAGTTCAGAGCCTCCTTGAGGCGGTCCTTGATGAGCCGGCGCGCATAGCGCCGAGGGACGGCCGGGTGGTCGACGTAGAGGCCGTTGAGCATCAGGTCGAGGTACTGCTCGGGGAAGTAGTAGCCGACCCCGTCGATATCGGCCGGGGTCGCCCCGGCGATCTCCAGACAGGCCCGAACGGCGTTGACGGGGAATTTGGTTGTGTGTTTGATCCGGTTGAGCCGTTCCTCCTCGACCGCCGCGATCAGCACACCGTCCTCGACGAGGGCGGCAGCGGCGTCGTGGTACATGTACTCGCGCAGACCGGGCACGATATCGGAGTTCTCGGGAGAGAAGTTTCCGTTCAATCCGATCGTCAGCATGTTCGACAACGTAGTGGCGTGGAACACACCTCTGCAATTCGAACAAGGGGGGTTCGGACAGCTGTACACGTTCGGCCGAACGCGTGGGGCTTCGCGCCGCACGGGCGGTGACCGCGCGACAGACGAGCCGCCGTATGGCTTTCGTGACGTTAGGGAGGAGAGGTCTACTTTTCGGACATTTTTTCCCATCGCGTCCGCTCCGCGGCTAGCCTGGACCGTGTCGGCGCACGTGCATCCGGGGGGACACCTGTCGGCGCTCCTCCCCTGCCCCGACCCCGTCAGCGGAGAGGAAAGTGACCATGCAGGTACTGCCCCACGTGGACTTCTTCGGCCGATGCGAGGAGGCCGTCGAGTTCTACAAATCCGCCCTCGGCGCTGAGGTCGAGGTCCTGCACCGCTACAGCGACCTGCCCGCATTCCACGACGTGCCCGACGAGTTGGGGCACAAGGTGCTCCTCGCCACCCTAAAGATCGGCGAGGGCCGCCTGACCTGCGGCGACGTCATGCTGGAGCCCATCCAGTACGGGGGCTACTCGATCCTCCTCGTCGTCGACTCCGTCGAAGAGGCCGAGCGCCTGTCGACCGCCCTGACCCACGGCGAGGGCACGGTCCACTTCGAGATGACCGAGACCGCACAGGAGGACCAGGCCCACGGCGTCTTCGACCAGTTCGGGGTCCGCTGGTACTTCCACGTCCAAACCTGACCGGCCGAGGGGCGGCGAACCAGGTACGCCGGACCCGCCGCCCCTTGCTCAACTCTCCGACAGGAACACGGACTTGCCGGTCTCCGCGCCCACGCTGGAGACCGCCTCGACCGGGCACCTCACACGCCTGCCCCTGCCCCCGTTCATCGAGGACGAACCGGTCGGGTACGGACGCCGCGCACAACCCGGCGCGCACGCAGTCCCGTTGGTCGACGATGACGGCCCACCAGTCCTGCGCCAGCACGCCCCCTCGACGACGAGCGGCAGCGGCGTGGACGGCGGCTACAGCGTCTGAGCGGGGTTCTCGAACCAGGTGGGGCCGTCGTCCGCCTGGGCCTGCTTGATGCGGGCGACCGCGAAGTCGGGCAGGCCGGGCGGCAGTTCGTCGACGCCGAACCAGCCGACCTCCAGCGACTCGTCGTCGTTCACCCGGGCCTCGCCGCCGGTCGCGCGGCAGCGGATCGTGATGTCCATGAACTGGACGATGTCGCCGTTGGGGTAGGTGTGCTCCTCCAACGCCTGGACGAGGACGACGCGTTCGGCGACGCAGCGCACCGCTGTCTCCTCGTACACCTCCCGCACCGCGCACACGGCGGGCTGCTCGCCGGGGTCGGGGATGCCGCCGATGACCGACCAGTCGCCGGTGTCCGAGCGGCGTCCGAGGAGCACCCGGCCGTCGTCGTCGAAGACGATGGCGGTGACCCCGGGAAGCCACAGGAGCTGGTGTCCGGCGGAGGCCCGGATCGCGCGGATGAACTCAGGAGTTGCCATACCCCCGACCCTAACCGGCCGATCTTGGCGGACCGGCCGGCGCCGGAAGCCGTACGCCGGATGTACGGCCGCAGGTCACCGGCGCGCGGAGCGCACACCCCCGGCACGCATCCCGAACGCGCCGGGCGCGCACCACCACAGAGCGCCCCGGCGCGCGCTCCCCGACAGCAAGCGCCCGCGTACCCCTACGCGTTCCCCGCACGCCGGGCGCGCAGCCCCGAGCCGATCGCCCACCCGAGCCCACCGGCGGCGACGAGGACGAGCAGCATCTCGGGCAGGATCCCCATCTTCGTCGCGGGCGTCTCGGAGGACCGCAGCGGCACCTTCTGCACGAGGGAGTCGGCGACGAACATGCCGGTCTTCTGGGTGATGCGGCCGTCCGGCATGATGATCGCGCTGACGCCGCTGGTGACCGGAACGACGACCGTACGGCTGTGCTCCACCGCGCGCACGCGGGACATCGCGAGCTGCTGGTAGGTCATCTCGCTGCGGTCGAAGGTGGCGTTGTTGCTGGGGACGGAGATGAGCTGCGCGCCGTGCGTGACGGTGTCGCGGACGTCCCAGTCGAACGCGGCCTCGTAGCAGGTGGCGATGCCGACCTTGGTGCCGCCGATGGTGAACACGCCGGGCTCGGTGCCCCGGGTGAAGTTCGAGGCCATCGCGGTCCACTCGGGGTTGATCGCCTTGACCAGGCCCGAGAGCGGCATGTACTCGCCGAACGGCTGGATCTGCCGCTTGTCGTAGGTCTGCGTGGGCCCCTTCTCGGGGTCCCACAGGATCTGCTCGTTGAACAGCTTCCCGTCGCGCTGGACGACGCTGCCGACGGAGACGGGTACGCCCATGGCCCGCACCGCCTGGCTGATGACGGCTGCGGCGTCGGCGTCGGTGAAGGGGTTGACGTCGGAGGAGTTCTCCGGCCACAGCACGAAGTCCGGCTTGGGGACCTTCCCGGCCTTCACCTCGGCGGCCAGCCGCTCCGTCTCGCGCGCGTGGTAGTCCAGTACGGCGCGCCGCTGGGCGTTGAACTCCAGCCCGAGGCGGGGCACGTTGCCCTGGACCGCGGCGACCGTGACGGTGCCGTCCTCGGCCTTGTCGCTGACCAGGGGGCGGGCGACGACCGCGCCCACGACGGGCACGAGCGCGCCGGCCAGGGCCAGGTTGGCGGTGAGCCACCGCACCTCGCCCGTGCGCCGCCGCTCCCACCCGACCCGCGCCAGGTCACCGAGGGCGAACCCGCACAGGACGACCGCGAAGCCCAGCACCGGCGTCCCGCCGACAGCCGCGAGCGGCAGGAACACCCCGTCGGCCTGCCCGAAGGCGATCTTCCCCCACGGGAACCCGCTGAACGGCGCCCGCGCGCGTGCGGCCTCCCCGGCGGTCCACAGGGCCGCCGCCCACACCGGCGAGCCGGGCAGCCGGGACACGGCGGCGACGCCGACGCCGACCAGGGCGACGAAGAGGGCCTCGATGGCCGCGAGCGCGAGCCACGGCAGCGGTCCGACCTCGACGCCGGTCCACTTCAGCAGGGGGACGAGGAAGCCGAGGCCGAAGAGGTAGCCGAGCCCGAGGGCGGACTTCCAGCTCCGCCCGCGCAGGACCCAGCCGAACGCGGCGAACGCGGGGAGCGCGAGCCACCACAGGGGGCGCGGCGGGAAGCTGAGGTAGAGCAGCACTCCGGAGAGCACGGCGACGGCTGCCGGGACGAACCGCAGGAAGCGGCGCCCGCGCGCGGGAGGCGCGGCCTCGGGTTCCAGCTGTCCTGAGGGCCCTGCGGGGGGTGCGGTGACGGTCACCCGGGGAGTGTACGGCGGGTGACCTTTTGGCCGACAGGTCGGCCGGCGGACCTCACAGCACAGGATTCTCACAGGTCGCCGCCGTCGTCGCTCCCGCGTCCGCACAGGTCATCCACAAAATGCCGGCCAGCCGTTACGGTGTGGCCAGCTCCGACGAACGGCCGGTGGGGGGCGCGCGTCCGGGGCGGAGACGCTCGGGGGGCTGGGTGGGACCGACGGGGACGTCCGTGACCGGTGACGGTGCGGACGGTGAGAGACGAAACGTTTCCGACGCGGTCGGCATGGCGGTGCTCGCGGCGTGTGCCGGGTGGGCGCTGGTGTCGGCGGGCGCGAACGACGGGCGGGCCGAGGGCATGCTGCTCGCGGTGCTGGCCGTCGCCGCCGGGTACGCGGCGGGCCGGATGTCGGGCGCGCTGCTGCCGGTGGCCGCGCCCTGTGCCGTCGCGCTCGCGGGTCTCGTGCTGACGGTCGCGGCGCCCGAGCTGTCGCCGGGCCCGGAGAGCGCGGCTCCGCTGGGGCGTGCGGGGGCCGAGGCGGCCGTCCTGACGCTCGTGGCGGGCCTGGCGTGCTGCGCGGCCTGGGCGAGCCCTGCGGCGCCGCTACGGCTCGCCCTGCGGCTTCTGG
>NZ_LIRL01000404.1 GCF_001419795.1 Streptomyces niveiscabiei | reverse complement strand
GCCGACGGGGGCGGCGGGGAGGCCGAGGGGGTGCAGGACGGCGGAGGCCAGCTCGGTGCGGTCGAGGGCGCGGGCGACGGCGCGCCGTACGCGTTCGTCGGCGAGGGGGCCGTTCTCGCCGTTCATGGCGAGCTGCGTGTACGCGGGTTCAAGGGACTTGCGGACCTCGAAGCCCTGGAGGGTCCGCTGCTGCTTCTCCCAGGCGGCGATGGCCTTGCGGAGCTTCTTCGCGGCGCGGACCTTGCGGTCGGCGCCCTCCTCCTCGTACTCGTCGCTCTCGGCCTTCGCGGCGGCCGACGCCTGGGCCATGGCCGCCGTGAGGGACTTCGCGGCGGTACGGCCGCTGCCCGCGCCGGTGAGGGGGCCGCCGGTGCCCTTCGCGGCCTCGGCGATGCGGGTGGCGTCGGCGGGGTCGATGTCGGCGAGGTCGACGGTGCCCGCGGCGAGGGCGGCGGAGCGCTTCGCGCGGGGTACGGCGGTGAGGCGGATCTCGGACAACTTCGCGGGCCGCCCCCACCAGCGGGCGTTGCGGGTGAGGCGGATCACGTCGGCCTTGCGGTCGACGTCGGTGAGCGCGAACGGCCCTGCCGTGACCTTGAGTTTGCGGCGCGCGGAGTCGTTGAAGGCGTCCGGCGTGCCCATGACGTCCTTGGGGTACAGCGGCGAGAACAGGGACTGCCAGTCGGCGTACGGGCGGCTGAAGGTGACGCGGACTTCGAGGTCGTTTGCGCCGCGCTCGACCTTCTCGATGCGGTCGTACCCGGCGTTGCGGGCGGTCCAGTAGGCGCTGTCCTTGCCGGAGAGGGCGCGCCACTGGGCGGCGAAGTCGGCGGCGCCGATCTCGCGGCCGTCGCTCCACACGGCCTGCTGGTTCAGGCGGTACAGGACGACCTGTTTGGGCTCGGTCTCGACGACCTTCGCGGACTCCAGGTAGTCGGCGTCGCGCTGCGGGCGGCCGTTGGCGTCGAGGCGGTACATGGCCGGCAGGACGGCCTGGGCGACGCGGGCGGTGGTGGCGTCGGCGTCGGACTGGAAGGTGTTGAAGGTGTCGGGCACGTCGTCGACGGCCCAGCGCAGGGTGCCGCCGTCGGCGACGAGGGGCCGGCCGGCGGCGGCGATCTGCTGGCCGGCGAGGGGCTTGGTGGGCTCGTCGTCGCCGGCGCAGCCGCTGAGCAGGGGGACCGCGAGCGCACCCGCGGTGAGGAAGGCGACCGAGCGCATGACCGCGCGGGTGCTGACGCCGTCGTATGACATCGCTGTTACCTCCGGCTCCGCGGGAGGGCGCTCGCGGATCGACGTAAAGTCCGATCAACCCTTGATCGGATGGACGGGCGGGCGTACGCCGCCACTGAAGAGGAAGGGGCGCGGGGAGGTCTCCCGACACGACGGGGGCGGGGCGGAAGGCCACTCGCACGGCGCAACGCGGGCGCGTGCTCCGGCGTAAATCCGACCCCGTGCGCCCCATCGGTCACCCAATCCGTGCACGGCGCTTCACACCGGGCGGTGTGACGCGCGACACTCGCAGGCGCATGAACGTCATGTCCGCCCACGGAAGTGAGGTCGCGTCATGTCCGTGCACGACGAACTCACGTCGGTCCAGCGCTGCCTCGACGACCTGGTGCGTGCCATCGGCCGGCTGGAGAAGCAGTGCGACCCCGGCTCGCTGGAGCTGCGCCGGGTCCGCTCCGACGTGACCCATCTGCGCGAGAGCCTGGCGCTCCTGCGCGAGGCGACCCCGGGTCCCGCGGCCCGCCGCCCCGACCTGGTCCCCATCCCCGACACCCCGTACGACAGCTCCCTGTGGACGGACTCGGACGACGAGGGAGTAGGCAACCGCCACCGACCCTGACCACCGAACGGGAGTCATCCTTGGCAACCGACACGGAACCCGGTACGGACCCTCATCCCCGCCGGGTCGGCGTCCGCGCGCCGACCCGCGCCGCGATCTCCGCGCCCCATCTGCGCACCGACCGCTGGTGGCTGGCGCCCGCGGTCACCGCCGCCGGGCTGCTCGCGTTCGTCGTGTACTCGACGTGGCGGGCGTTCGCGAACGCCGACTACTACGCGGCCCCGTACGTCTCGCCGTTCTACTCACCGTGCCTCGCGGAGAACTGCGAACCGATGCGCTCGGGGCCCAACGCCGAGATCTTCGGGGGCTGGTGGGGGATCTCGCCGGCGATCCTGATCCTGATCTTCCCGCTGGGCTTCCGGCTGACCTGCTACTACTACCGCAAGGCGTACTACCGGGGCTTCTGGGCCTCTCCCCCGGCCTGCGCGGTGGCCGAGCCGCACGCCAAGTACACCGGCGAGACGCGGTTCCCGCTGATCCTCCAGAACATCCACCGGTACTTCTTCTACGCGGCTCTGGTCGTCGCGGGCATCCTCACCTACGACACGGTCCTGGCGTTCCGCGACGAGCACTACAACTGGGGCCACATGGGCCTGGGTTCGCTGGTGTTCCTCGTCAACATCGGCCTGATCTGGGCCTATACGCTCTCCTGCCACTCCTGCCGGCACATCGTCGGCGGCAAGCTCAAGCACTTCTCCAAGCATCCCGTGCGGTACAAGGCGTGGCAGTTCGTGGGGAAACTGAACGACCGTCACATGCTGCTGGCGTGGGCGTCGTTGATCAGTGTGGCCGCCGCGGACTTCTACGTGTATCTGGTCGCGTCCGGTGCCTTTGACGATCCGAGGTTCTTTTAATGTCCGTGGTCGACCGCCAGGAGTGGGACGTCGTCGTGATCGGGGCCGGCGGCGCCGGGCTGCGCGCCGCGATCGAGGCGCGCGAGCGCGGCGCCCGTACGGCCGTGATCTGCAAGTCGCTGTTCGGCAAGGCGCATACGGTGATGGCGGAGGGCGGCATCGCGGCGGCGATGGGGAACGTCAACTCCGGCGACGACTGGCAGGTCCACTTCCGCGACACGATGCGCGGCGGCAAGTTCCTCAACCAGTGGCGGATGGCCGAGTTGCACGCGCGCGAAGCCCCGGACCGGGTCTGGGAGTTGGAGACCTGGGGCGCCCTCTTCGACCGGACGAAGGACGGCCGGATCTCGCAGCGCAACTTCGGCGGCCACGAGTATCCGCGCCTCGCGCACGTCGGCGACCGCACCGGCCTGGAGCTGATCCGCACGCTGCAACAGCGGGTCGTCGGCCTCCAGCAGGAGGACCACAAGGAGACCGGCGACTACGAATCGCACCTGAAGGTCTTTCAGGAACACACGGTCACCCGGCTGTTGAAGTCTCCGGACGGCCGGATCTCCGGGGTCTTCGCCTACGACCGTGAGACGGGCCGCTTCCTCGTGCTGGAGGCGCCGGCCGTGGTGATCGCGACCGGCGGCATCGGCAAGTCGTTCAAGGTGACGTCCAACTCCTGGGAGTACACCGGGGACGGCCACGCCCTCGCGCTGCTCGCCGGGGCGCCGCTGCTCAACATGGAGTTCGTGCAGTTCCATCCGACCGGCATGGTCTGGCCGCCGTCCGTGAAGGGCATCCTCGTCACCGAGTCGGTGCGCGGGGACGGCGGGGTGCTGCGCAACTCCGAGGGCAAGCGGTTCATGTTCGACTACATCCCGGACGTCTTCAAGGAGAAGTACGCCGAGTCCGAGGCGGAGGGCGACCGTTGGTACGACGACCCCGACAACAACCGCCGCCCGCCTGAGCTGTTGCCCCGCGACGAGGTCGCCCGTGCCATCAACTCCGAGGTCAAGGCGGGCCGGGGCTCCCCGCACGGCGGGGTCTTCCTGGACGTGTCGACCCGCATGCCGGCCGAGGTGATCCGGCGCCGGCTGCCGTCCATGTACCACCAGTTCAAGGAGCTGGCGGACGTCGACATCACGGCCGAGGCGATGGAGGTCGGGCCGACGTGTCACTACGTGATGGGCGGCATCGCCGTCGACTCCGACACGGCCGCCGCTCGCGGGGTGCCGGGGCTCTTCGCGGCGGGAGAGGTCGCGGGCGGAATGCACGGCTCGAACCGGCTCGGCGGCAACTCCCTGTCGGACCTGCTGGTGTTCGGCCGCAGGGCGGGGTGGCACGCGGCGAACTACGTGGACGACCTGGACGCGCGGCCGGTGCCGGAGGAGACGACGATCGACGCGGCGGCGGCGGAGGCGCTCAGGCCGTTCTCGGCGGAGGAGGGGGCGGCTGAGGCG
>NZ_LIRL01000403.1 GCF_001419795.1 Streptomyces niveiscabiei | reverse complement strand
GGCTCGTCGGCGAAGACGACGCGCGGCCCGGTGATCAACGCGCGGGCGAGCGCGACGCGTTGGCTCTGGCCGCCGCTCATCTCCCCCGGCCGCAGGGCCTCTTGCGCCAGCACCCCGAACCGCTCCAGCCACTCCCGCGCCTCGGACCGGGCGCTGTCCCGGCGCCGCCCGGCGAGCAGCAGCGGCAGGGCGACGTTGTCCAGCGCGGTCAACTCCGGGATGAGCTGGCCGAATTGGAAGACGACGCCGAAGTCCGTCCGGCGCAGCTCGCTCAACTCCCGTTCGCTGAGCCCGTCCAGCGCCTTGCCGGCGTACACGACCGACCCCCGGTCGGGCCGCACGATCCCCGAAAGGCAGTGCAGCAACGTCGACTTGCCGCTCCCGCTGGCCCCCGTGACCGCGAGGACCTCGCCCGCGGCCAGCTCCAGCGAGGCGTCCCGCAGGGCGGGTGTCGCACCGTACGTCTTGCCCAGCCCGAGCCCCGACAGAAGCGCAGTGTCCGTCATCCGGCGTCGACCTCCTCGGTGAGTGTGATGAGCCGGGCCCCCGTGGTGGTCATCCAACGGAGGTCGGCGTCAAGGTGGTTGAGGGCGTAGTCCGCGGACAGCACGGTCGCGAGGTCCGCGTCCCGCCCCGTCTTCACGGCGGTGAGCTCCCGCATCCGGGCCATGTGCGCGGCGCGCTGCGCGGCGAGGTACCCCCCGGCGTCCCCGCCGCTCAGGATCGCCACGACGACCTTCGCGAAGATCTCGTTCGCGACGAACGGGGCGGGCGGGGCGATCTCGGCGGCCCACTCCGTGAGCTCCTTGCGCCCCTCCTCGGTGACCCGGTACATCGTCCGCTCCGGCCCCCCGTCCGACCCGGTCCCCTCCACCTCCGCGAGCCCGTCCCGCACGAGCCGCTGCAACGTCGTGTACACCTGCCCGTACGCCAGCGGCCGGGCCTGCGGAAACCGCTCGTCGTGGCGCCGCTTCAGGTCGTAGCCGTGGCTGGGGCCGGTGACGAGCAGGCCGAGGAGGATGTGGCGGGTGCTCATGGGGATCAGTATGCACTACGTATATGTACTGAGTGAATAGCGGGCCGAGAGCAAGCCCTCACCTGGGTGAGGGCTGGGCCGGTCAGGCGGGGACTGTGCCCACCAGGACGAACTCGTTGTACGGGAAGACCTTGCCGACCGGGCGGGCGAAGGGGAAGGAGTACGTCCTGGTCACGGCCACGCCCGCGGTTTGCGCGTGGTCGCGCAGGCCCGTGAAGTCGACGAAGCGGACGTGGGTGGCGTCCGTCTTGTAGCCCGCTTCCTGGGGGGTGATGAGGACGACCTTGCCGCCCGGTTTGATCAGGGGGAGGTACTCGGCGAGGATCTTGACGCCCAGGTCCGCGTCCATGTGTTCCAGGACGTGCGCGCACAGGAGGCTGTCGAAGGAGCCCGGGGGTTCGTCGAGTTCGTCGGGGGTGTACGCGGTCAGGCCGCGTTCCCGGCAGGTGGCGACCGAGTGGGGGTTGTGGTCGACGCCCACGCTCTCCGGGGAGCAGTTCAGGAGGTTGCGGCCGAGGCCGCAGCCCACGTCCAGGACTCTGCCCAGGTGGAGGCGGCGGAGGTTCCAGCGGTAGGGGGCCTGGGTGGGGAGGAAGCGTTTGATGCCGGACGTTTCCAGGCGGGTGAGGCGGCTGGTGTAGTCGGAGGAGCGCGTGTCGGGCATGAGCGACCGTCGTTCTCTCGCGGAGGCCGTGCGGGGGTGAGGACAGGCCACCGGGTGATTGGATGGCTGAAAATAAGTAGGTGAATCATAAGATCTTCTCGCTGAAAAGGAAGCGGGGAGTCCGCAACGTTTTGGTGAGGGAGCGGTGACCGTGACGCCGGTTGCCGGTGGAGGCGCTGGTGGGGGCGCCGGCGGAGCGGTGTCCGGTGCGGGGCGGAAGCGGTGGGAAGACTCCGCCGAGCGAGTGACCTGCGGTGCCTGGCGTCAGTTCGGGAGTTTCCACTCCGCCCAGACGGTTTTGCCGATGCCCTCGCGGGGGCCGTAACCCCAGTCGTGGCACAGGGAGTTGACCAAGGTGAGGCCCCTGCCGAACTGTTCGGTGGGGATCGCTTCGCGGGGGGACGGGATGCGCTCCGCGCGGGGGTCGCTGACCTCCAGGCGGAGGGTGGTGTCGGTGGTGAAGAGGCGGATGTGGATGAGGCGGTCGCGGAGGCTGCCGTGGAGGATCGCGTTGGTGGTGAGTTCGCTGGTGACGAGGGCGACGTCGCCCGCGAGGGTGGGGTGGCCCCAGTCGGTGGTGAGCTGGGCGGTTCGGGTGCGGGCGCGGGTGACGTTGTGGGGGGTGGGGGTGTAGGTGCGTTCGTCTTCGTGGTGGGTGGGCATTGTTCCGGCCTCCCTTGCGTAGTGGTTGGCCTGACGGTAGGGGGGTTCGATTCTCGGGCGCAAGCGGATCGGAGATTATTGTCTCCATCGAGTGACGGCGGGGGGCTATGTAGGACACACTGGGCGCGTGACTCGTACGACATCACTGGGCAATCGGACCTCAACTGTCCTGGGCCGCAGGCTCGGTGGGGAGTTGCTGCGTCTGCGTGACGGGGCGGGCCTCACCCAGCGGCAGGCCGCCGAGGCCATCAACGCGACCAACTCGAAGATCGTGAAGATGGAGCAGGGTTGGGTACCGATGCGGGACCCGGACATCCGGGTGCTGTGTGAGTTCTACGGTGTGGAGGACCCCGAGGTTCTGGCTCGGCTGCTTGCTCTGGCGAAGCTGGACCGTGAACGCCGGAAGGCGAAGGGGTGGTGGCTGAACGCGGATTACAACAAGGGCAGGGGCTTCCTCGACTTCGTCGCCCTGGAAGATGGCGCCAGCCGTATCCGCAACTGGCAGATCTCCCTGATCCCAGGACTGCTTCAGACGGCCGCTTACACACGTGCGATGGCCGTGGTCAACCCTTCATGGGACGACCTCGACGAGATCGAGACGGACGTCGAGGTCAAGCGGAAGCGCCAGAGGCGTCTCGTGGGGGAGAACCCGGTTCAACTGCACGCCGTGATGTGGGAAGGCGCGCTGCGGCAGCAGTTCGGTGGGCGTGACGTGATGCGTGGCCAGATGGAACGGCTGCTGGAGGTCTCGGAGTTCCCCAACGTCCGACTTCAGGTGCTCCCGTTCCGGCATGGAGCACACCCCGGCGTATCCGGTCCGTTCGTCATCCTCTCCTACGCGGAGGCCGGAGCCCTTGACGTCGTGGAGAGCGACACCCACAGGGACATGATGTGGATGGAGAACGAGGAGTGCGCCTACTTTAACGAGCTGTTCGATCGCATCTCGCGGCATAGCTTGTCACCGCACGACTCCATCGCGCTCATCGAGAGCCTGCACAAGGAAAGCTGAACGTGCCTGAGTTCCAGTTTGTGAAGTCCACCTACTCCGGTCAGTTCCAGGACTGCGTCGAAGTCGCCCGCAACATCCCCCACACCATCGCCGTCCGCGACTCCAAAGCCCCCGCCGGCCCCCTCCTCACCCTC
>NZ_LIRL01000402.1 GCF_001419795.1 Streptomyces niveiscabiei | reverse complement strand
CTCCTCGGCCACCCCCTCCCCCTTCGCGCTGAGCCCCGACGGGCGCCCGGCGGCGGGCGGGCTCGACCCCGTGGAGACCGAGGACGGCGGCGCCGTGACCGTCGAGGTGGAGGGGCTGGAGAGCAGGGTCACGCCGTTCCCCGTACCCGCCTCGAAGTACTCCGCGCTGTACCCGGTCGCCGGCGGCGGGGTCGTCTGGCTGCGGTGGCCGATCTCCGGCGCGCTCGGCGAGACCTTCGCCAATCCGGACGACACCAGCGAGCGCCCGACCCTCGAACACTTCACCATCACCAAGGCCAAGAAGTCCGAACTCGTCGACCACCTCGACTGGTTCGCGCTCAGCGGCGACGGCACCCGCCTGGTCGTCGTCGACGAGGGCGAGCTACGGGCCGTCCCCTCAACCGAGTTGGGGGACGGCGACTCGACCGTCTGGATCGACCTGCGCCGCATCCTCCACGAGGTCGACCCCGGCGCCGAGTGGCGGCAGTCGTACGAGGAGGCCGGCCGTCTGATCCGCGCCTACTTCTGGGACCCCGGCATGTGCGGCATCGACTGGAACTCGGTCCTGGACCAGTACCGCCCCCTGGTCCAACGCGTCGCCTCCCCCGACGAGTTCGCGGATCTCCTGCGCGAGGTCCTCGGCGAGTTGGGCACCTCCCACGCGTACGTCGCCTCCGCGCGCCGCCTGATGTCCGGCGACCCGGCGTCCGCCGTCTCCGACGACCACCGCACGCGCCTGAACCACGCGTTCACCGCACTGGAGGCCGCCTTGGAAGCCTGAACCCGGCCGGACGGCCAGACGGCCAGACGGCCAGACGGCCAGACGGCCGGACGGCCAGACGCAGACACAGACACGCACGCGGAATACGAGACAGCGACACGGGAGTTGCCGCAACGGACAAGAACGGGGGACGTCGGATGGCTGAGCAGGCGGTATGGACCAGAGCGCGGCTCGGTGACGGCGGGCCGCAGCTCGACCTGCTGACCGCACGGTTCGAGAAACACGTCTACGCGCCGCACGCGCACGACGAGTTCACGGTCGGCGTATGCGTCGGCGGCACCGAGGTGATCGCCTACAGAGGCGGCCACATCCGCACAGGCCCCGGCACGATCGTCGTCCTGGCCCCGGGCGAGACCCACACCGGAGGCCCCGGAAACGCCACCGACGGCTACGCCTACCGCGCCGTCTACGCCGAGCCGGGCCTCCTCACCGAGGGCACCCTCGGCGGCGTACCGCACTTCCGCGAGCCGCTGATCCACGACCCGGAGCTGGCCGAGGCCCTGCGCCGTACGCACGCCGGACTCAGCGCGCACCCCGACCCGCTGGAGACCGAGTCCACCGTCCCCTGGCTGCTCACCGCCCTCGCCCGCCGGCACTCCACCGCGCGCCCGACGGACGACCGCCTGCCCGGAGCCGCCGCCCTCGCGCGCGTGGTGCGCGACCGGCTCGCCGACGAACTGCTCGCGCCCCCGCCCCTGTCCACGCTCGCCGCCGACCTGGGCCTGTCCCGGTACCAGCTGCTGCGCGCGTTCCGTACGACGATGGGCCTGCCCCCGTACGCCTGGCTCGCCCAGCACCGCGTGCACCGCGCGCGGGCGCTGCTGGACGCCGGGGTGAAGCCCGCCGAGGCCGCCGCGCTCGTCGGGTTCGCGGACCAGGCGCACCTCACGCGCTGGTTCCGGCGCGTCCTCGGAGTCACCCCGGCGGCGTACCGCAACAGCGTTCAAGACGACCGGTGGGGGAGGGGGTGAGACTCGGGTCATGACTGCACGTGGCTGGTTCCTGTTCTCCCTGATGGGAGTGGTCTGGGGCATTCCCTATCTGATGATCAAGGTGGCGGTGGAGGACCTCTCGCCGACCATGGTGGTGTTCACGCGCTGCGCGGTCGGGGCGGCGCTCCTGCTGCCGTTCGCGCTCCGTCAGGGCGGCCTCCCGCGCGTGGTGCGCGCGCACTGGCTGCCGATGCTGGCGTTCGCGTGCATCGAGATCGTCGGCCCCTGGTTCACGCTCACGGACGCCGAACGGCACCTGTCCAGCTCGACGGCCGGACTGCTCATCGCGGGCGTCCCGATCGTCGGCGTCGTCCTCGCGCGGTTCTTCGGCGACACGGAACGGCTCGGCGCGCGGCGGATCGCGGGCCTCGCGCTGGGCCTCGCGGGCGTGGGCGTACTGACCGTCCCGCACCTGACCGGCGGGGACGCGCGCTCCCTCGCCGAGGTGCTGGTGACGGTCGTCGGCTACGCGACCGCGCCCCTGATCGCCGCCCGCCACCTCAAGGACGTACCCTCCCTCCACCTCACCGCGGCCTGCCTAGCCTTCGCCGCGCTCGTGTACGCGCCCTTCGCGGCGGCGACCTGGCCCTCCGAGATGCCCTCGGCGACCGTCCTGGCCGCCCTCGCGGGCCTCGGCGTGATCTGCACGGCCATCGCCTTCGTCGCCTTCCTGGAGCTGATCAAGGAGATCGGCCCGACGCGCTCGACGGTCATCACGTACGTCAACCCCGCCGTCGCTGTAGCCGCCGGGGCGCTCTTCCTCGACGAGAAGCTGACCCTCGGCATCGGCGCGGCCTTCGCGCTCATCCTCGCGGGCTCCGTGCTGGCCACGGCCGCCGGACCGAAGCGCGGCGCACGGCCGGTAACATGGTCGACACGGCAGACGAGCCGGGCGGACGGCCGCGTGGTCCCCCTTGGGGGCCCCGAGGAACGTCCGGGCTCCACAGGGCAGGGTGATGGCTAACGGCCACCCGGGGTGACCCGCGGGACAGTGCCACAGAAAACAGACCGCCCGGCGCTCCGGCGCCGGGTAAGGGTGAAACGGTGGTGTAAGAGACCACCAGTGCCCAGGGTGACCTGGGCAGCTAGGTAAACCCCACCCGGAGCAAGGTCAAAAGGAGCGCGGTAGAACGCGCTCTGCGCGGACGTTCGAGGGCTGCCCGCCCGAGTCCGCGGGTAGACCGCACGAGGCCGACGGCAACGTCGGCCCTAGATGGATGGCCGTCGCCCCGAGGCCCGCGAGGACCCCGGGGAAACAGAACCCGGCGTACGGCCCGGCTCGTCTGCCGCTCACCTTTCCCGCAGGTCAGCGGGGTTTTCTGTGGGGCGGGCGCGCGGCGTCCGGGGCGCTGGGGCGCGGTCTTCGGCAGCGCGTGAGCCCGGCCCGTGTGTCGGTGAAGTCGGTTGGTTGCCCCGTTTCTGTCCTGGGTTGTCCGGTCGGAGTCGGTGTGGAGTCGTCCTTTTTCGACGAAGGTTAAGAAAGCGCGGTGGGCCGGCGGAGGACGGGCATAGCCTGAGCCACACGTTGCGCGCGGGTCGGGGCGGCCCGCGATGTGATGGAGGTGCCATGGGTGGGGAACGTCCGCAGCACGACGGGGTGCCGGAGCCGTACGGCGAGCATGCGCTGCTGACCGCGGCGATGATCGCGGACGGCGGTGCCGTACCGGAGGAGGAGCGGCGCAGGCTGCTGCGCTATCTGGAAGCGGTCGTCGCGGCCCGCCCGTCGCCGGTGCATACGGCTGTCGCCTTCAACGCCCTGTACTTCGGGTACGACCTCGCGGGCGAGGGCTACGGCCGCAGCCCCCTGCGCCCGGACGACTTTCCGCTGATCGCGCTCGGTGAGGAGGCGCCCGCGCTGCCGGTCGGGGCCATGGTGCGGATCGCGACGGGGGCCGCGCCGCTCTTCGCCGAGATCGTGTACAAGGAGGGCGCCCATCCGGACGTCGACGCCACGGGGGACGTGCCCGCCTGGGTGTCCGGGGCGCCCGCGGGCGCGGAAGGGCCGGGGAGAGAGGGGGCGACCGCGCGTCGGCGGGAACTCCTGGTGCCCGACCCGCACGCGTTCGGACCCGGCCTCAGCCTGACGGCCGTCCAGCTGCGGCGGTTACGCAGCCACCGGCGGTGGCTGAACGAGGACGGGCACATCGTCGTCGACGCCCGCTATCCGTCGGCGCGGGCCGCCCGGGGGGACGGGCTGGCCGCCTACGCCGACCACCTGCTGACCACCGCACGCGCCCAGCTCCTGAGTCCCCTCGTCCCCGTCTCGCTGGCCGCACTCGCGGGCGGCACCGGGGACGACGTCCTGCGCCCCGCCCTCCTCACGCTGCTGCGCCGGGTACGTGACGTGCTCCGCGCCAGCGAACTGCTGCGTACGTGGGGTCAGTACGCCATCACCGAGGACGCGTTCGCCGCCCGGCAGCGGGACGCGGGCGCCCTCGGCGGCGACGACCTGCGGTCGCTCGGCGCCGACCTGCGCCGCGCGGTCACCCCCGTCCACCGCCGCCACGGCCCCACCGGCCCCGCCACCGTGTACACGGCGATCGGGCCCCGGCTGCGGACGGTCCCCGGCGCCGGGGAACTCCTCACCGGGTTGGGGTACGCCTCGGCGGTGTGCCACGCCAACGCGGCTCTCGCCGACATGGTCCGCGAGGGCAGCAGCCGGGGGCTGTTCCCGAACGGTACGCGGGTTGCGTTGGACGACGCGTTCGAGGGGGGCGGGGTGTGGCGGTCGCACTGGCTCGGCGGGGACGCGCGGCCCCAGCAGCTCGGCG
>NZ_LIRL01000401.1 GCF_001419795.1 Streptomyces niveiscabiei | reverse complement strand
CCCACGAGCCGGGCGTGGGCGGACGTACCGGCGGAGAGTTCACCGAAGGCGTCCAGGGAACCGAGGCTGAAGGGGACCGCCAGGTCGCCGGACCACGGCACGGCCCAGTGGCAGGCGCGCAGCGCCCCGTCCAGCAGCGCCCACGGCTGCCCGTCCCCCAGCCGCACCAACGCCTCTCCGGCACCGGCACGGATCTCGTCGATGACCTGGAAGGAGGGCCCGTACGCGAACCCGGCGTCCGTGTAGTCCCGATAGGCGCCGGTCCGGTCCCGTACGACGCTCAACCGGCCCCGCAGCGCGGCGAGTTCCTCGGCGGAGTCCGGCGCGGGGGACGCCGGGACGGCGATCCCGCGCGCGTGCGTCCCGTCGTCGCTGTGCACCTCGAAGGCGAGCCGCTCACCCTCCGGCCGGAAGGAGACGTACAACTCCAGCTCTCCGCCGCCGAGTTCGACGGCCCGCCCCCACACCACGTCCCGCAGGGCGTGCCGGACACCCGGCTCGGCCAGTCCGGCGGCGGCGCGGACGAACTCCAGGGTCGCCGCGCCCGCGAACAGGGGACGGCCCTCGATGACGTGGTCGCGCAGGAGAGCGTTGGAAGCCCGGAGCGTCTTGCGGAACCGGACGCCGGTGACCGTCGACTCGTTGGCGTCGACCAGGGCGTGCGGCGCGGCCGAGCCGAAGTCCGCGTCCAGCGGGATCCAGTAGGACTCGTCGGCGAACGGATACAGCGGCGCCCGCACTCGGCGAGGCGCGGGGCCGGGCCGGTCGGCGTGCAGGGCGGCCCAGTCGACGTCCTCGCCGCGCAGCCACCTGCTGGCCGCGTCGTCGGCGACCGGGGGAACCGGCCCGCCGCCCGCGAACTCCCGCAGCGCGGCGACGAGTTCGGCGCCCTCGGTGACCAGCACCGCGAACCGCGCGTCGAGTGCCTCGCGCCCTACCCGGCTCGTGAAGCACAGGTCGGCCAATGGCACTCGCTCGGTCGCGACGAAATCGGCGGCGCGGTCGGCGTAGGCCCGCAAACGCTCCTCGTCGCGGGCGGACAACAGGAACAACTCTGGTTCAGCCAAACGTTGTTGGCCCGCCGGAGTCTCGGTCACCACGTCCGGGCGCGGCGACTCCTCCAGGACGAGGTGCGCGTTTGCCCCGCCCGCGCCGAAGGAGCTGAGGCCCGCCCGGCGCGGCCCGTTCCCCTCGAGCCAGGCGGACAGTTCCCGCTGGACGTGGAACGGGGAGCGCTCGAAGTCGATGTTCGGGTTCAGCTCCTCGGCGTGCAGGGACGGGACGAGCGTGCGGTGCCGGAACTGGAGCAGCACCTTCGTGAGCCCCGCGATCCCGGCCGCCGACTCCAGGTGCCCGATGTTCGATTTGGCCGACCCGATCGGCCAACTCCCCTCCGTGCCATACGCGTTGGTCAGCCCGGTCAGCTCGATCGGATCGCCCAGACTGGTGCCCGTGCCGTGCGCCTCGACGTAACTGATGTCGCCGGGCGCAACTCCCGCCTCGCGCAGCGCCGTCGAGATGACCTGCTGCTGCGCGCGCGGGTTCGGCACGCTGTAACCGTTGGTCCGGGCACCGTGGTTGACCGCGCTGCCCAGGATCACGCCCTGGATGCGGTCACCGTCGGCGAGCGCCTTGCGGTACGGCTTCAGCAGCACCGCGCCGACCCCCTCGCCGGGGACGTAGCCCGTGCCGCCCGCTCCGAAGGCCCGGCAGCGGCCGTCGTCCGAGAGGAAGCGGCCCTGGCTGAGGAAGCCGAACTTGTACGGGTGGACGGAGACGTTGACGCCCCCCGCGATGGCCAACTCGCTCTCGCCCCGGCGCAGGCTCTCGCACGCGAGATGGATCGCGGTCAGGGACGAGGAGCACATCGTGTCCAGGGCCATGCTCGGGCCGGACAGGTTCAGGGCGTGGCTCACCCGGTTGGCGATCGTCGCGAACGACGAACCGGTCAACGGGCGTCCACCGCGCAACGCGTCCAGTGCGCCGTGGAACTGGTACTCGCCGTACATGACCCCGACGTACACACCCACCGGACGCCCGGCCAGATCGGCGCGCCGGTAGCCCGCGTCCTCCAGGAGGTGCCAGGAGTTGAGGAGGAACAGCCGCTCCTGAGGGTCCATCAACTCGGCCTGGCGGGGGGAGATTCCGAAGAAGAGGGGGTCGAAGCGGTCGACGTCGCGCAGGAATCCGCCCCAGCGGGTGTGCGCGAGACCCGGGGCCGCCGGGTCGGGGTCGTACCAACGGGTGCTGTCCCAGCGGTCGTTCGGGATCTCCGTGATGCTGTCGCGGCCCTCGGCGAGGTTCTCCCAGAACTCGTCGAGGTCGTCGGCGGACGGGTAGCGGCCGGCCAGTCCGACGACGGCTATGGCGCCGTCGTCCTGCTCGGTCCCGGCCGGGCCGGAAGGCCGCGCGGCAGGGTTGGCCCGGCGCACCGTGCGGGTCACGGCCGCAGTCGCGGCCTTGCCGGAGGAGACCCCCTCGCCCTTTCCGGACGAGCCTCCGTCGCATCCCCCTTCGCCGGGCGCGCTCAACTCGCCCGCATGCCGCTGCGCGAAGTAGTCCGCCAGCTCCCCGAGGTTCGTGTACTCGAAGAACAGCGTCTTCGACAGGTTCGCGAAGTGCCGCTCCAGCTCCCGGTTCAGCTTCGCGATCATCAGCGAGTCGATGCCGTACCGCTCGAACGGCGCCTCCTCGGCCAGCTCCGCCGCGTCCAACCCGGTCTCGGCGGCGATGAGTTCACGCAGCAGCGCCACGGCCCGCGCCCTTGGGGCGGCGCCCTGTGCGGCGGCCGGGCGGGACGTCTGCGGGGCGAGCGCGGTGAGCGCGGCCGTGATCCGCCGTACGTCACCGTGCGCGGCGATCACCGGGCCCCGCATGCCGAGCGCCTGCTCGAACAGGGCGAGACCCGCCGCCGTGGAGAGCGTGCCGAACCCGGTGCGGGCGGCGATGTCCGAGGCGTCCTCGGCGCTCTGCCGCATACCGCCCTCGGCCCACAACGGCCAGGCGATCGCGGTGACATGGCCGCTGCGCTCGGCGTACGACTCCAGGCGGGCGTTGGCGTAGGCGTAGTCGCTCTGCCCCGGGTTGCCGATGTGCGCGGCGATCGAGGAGAACGCGACGAAGAAGTCCAGCGGGTCGCCGGCGGTCACGGCGTCCAGCGCCTCGACGCCCGCCGCCTTGGGGGCCAGGACGGCCGCGAAGTCCTCGGCGGACTTGGTCAGCGCGAAGCCGTCCCGCAGGACACCGGCCGCGTGGACGACGCCGGTGAACGGCCCGAACTCGG
The DNA here is from genome assembly GCF_001419795.1 of Streptomyces niveiscabiei. Lineage (GTDB taxonomy): Bacteria > Actinomycetota > Actinomycetes > Streptomycetales > Streptomycetaceae > Streptomyces > Streptomyces niveiscabiei. Next base: position 6,126 of record NZ_LIRL01000401.1, on the reverse strand, counting down.
CGTGCACGGCGTCGAGTTGGTCCCGGTCGGTGACGTCGGCGCGGCGGTACGCGACCCTGTCGTCCAGGTCTGCGGGCCGCTCACCCCGCCCCACCGCCACGACCTGGGCGTCCGCCCGCGCGAGCAGCCACTCGGCGACGATCCGCCCGAGTCCGCCGCCACCTCCGGTCACCAGGTACGTGCCGCCGTCACGGACGACAACCGGCTCGTCCCCCGGCGGAGCGGTCTCGACCGCCAGGACCCGGCGCCCGGAAGCGGCGTAGGAGACCTCCACGTCCCGGCCGTGTCCCGCGAGTTCAGCACCGAGCGCCTCCGCCTCGTCCATCCCCTCGCCGAGCCCGATCGCCTGGATCGCCAGCTGAGGGTTCTCGGCGCGGACCGTCCGGGCGAAGGCGCCGAGCGCGGGGTCGTCGCGGTGCAGGAGCAGGACCCGGACGGGGGAGGCGGGCCGGGCGGCGAGGAGGTCCTGTACGGCGCGCAACGCCCGTTCCGGCGCGGGCTCGTCAACCGGATCGACCAGGTCGACCAGGACGACATCCGGCGCCGTCTCGGTCACGACCTCGAACCCGAGCCCCGCCAACACCGAGCCGCGTTCCGCAGAACCGACCACACGGGCCGTGCCGCCCAGCTCAACTCCCGTGACCGGCAAGGGTGCGTCTACCCACCGCCGGACCAACAGCGCCGACTCCCGCGCCCCACCCAACACCCGCACGGCGAGGTCGTTCAGCCGCGCCAGCACCCGCCCATGACCGTCCACCAACGCCAGATGCGCCCGAGCGGTCCGCTCACCCGACTCCTCGACCGTCACATGAACCCGGCACCCCTCGACGACCGGCCCGTGCACGACGAGTTCACCGAGCGCCAGCGGCAGGAACCCCTCGGCGGACTCTCCGTACGCCCGCGCCAACAGCACGACCAGCGCTTGCAACGCCCCGTCGATCAGCGCGGGGTTGAGCACGGCTCCGTCCAGCGCGGCTCCCTCGGGCAGTTCCAGGACGCCGAGCGCCTCCCCGTCCCCGAGCCGCACTTCGCCGAGCGCCCGCATCCGCGCCCCGTAGCCGAGTCCGAGGCCGCGCAGCACCTCGTACGCCTCACCGTGCCCGACCACATCGCCGCACCGGTCCGCGACCGGCGTGAGATCCACCGGCGCGGGCGGATCGACCGGCGCCGGGCCGATCGAGCCCGACGCCACCACGTCATCGCTGTCGGCGAGTTGGAAGCCGACGGTGTCGTCCTCGTGCCACAGCCGCACCAGCGCGGTACGTGGACCGTCGGCGTAGGAGAGAAGCCGTTCGAAGGAGACGCCGCGCAGCAACACGGGCCCGCCGAGCGCGAGTTCACCGGCCGCCCGCACCAACTCGACCTGTCCGGCGGCCGGCATGACCGGTGCGCCGTTCACCTGGTGGTCGGCGAGGTAGAACTCGGCGCCCGTGCGGGAGCTGCGGTAGGCGAGGGTGTCGAGCGTGGAGACGTTCTCGTCCAGCATCGGGTGCGGACCGGCCGCCGACGGTTCCGGAACGGGGGACGCGGGCGCGTCGAGCCAGCACCGCCGCCCCTCGAACGGGTACGTCGGCAGCGGAACCCGCCCGCGCTCCTCACCCTCGAACCACGCCGACCAGTCGACGGCCGCCCCCGCCTGCCAGGCTCGCGCCAACCCGCCCCAGGGCCCGTCGGTCACTCCGAGGGCGACCCCACGCACCTCGTCGAGCGCACCCCTGACAGGGATGCGCGTCCGGTGCGGCGTGCCGGAAGCCGCCTCCCCGTCCACAGCGTCCGCAAGCGTCAACTCCCCCGCGACACACGCCGCGACCCGCCCCGCCAGCCCATCCCCATGCACCGCGACCGGGATGACACCCCAGTCGAGCCACAGCTTGCCGAGCGCGTACTGCACGGCGAACGCCCGCCCCCGCGCGCCCAGTTGGTCGGCGCCCGCAGTGAGCGCGGCCTCGTGGTACGCGGCGAAGGCGGGCTCGGCCGCCCACGCGTCGGCCAGGTCCGCCGCGTCCGGAAGGTCCTCCGTGAACACGAACGACACCTCGCCGGTCCCGGGGCGTTCCGGGACTGCCGCCTCCCGCAACGCCCGTGCCAGCGCGGCGCGTTCGCCCCCGGTCACCGCGAGCCGGTACTCGTGGGCCCGGCGGCCGACCGCCAGCGTGTACGCCACGTCCGCCAGCGGCGCCGAGTCGTGGCCGTCGAGATGGCCGGCGAGGTTCGCCGCGGCCGTGGCCAGAGCGGTCGGCGTCCGCGCCGACACCACCAGCACCTGCGACGCCCGCGAACTCCCGGTCACCGCGACGGACGGCGCCTCCTCCACCACCGCGTGCGCGTTCGTCCCGCCGATGCCGAACGAGCTGATCCCGGCCCGCAGCGGCCCGTCCCCCGTCCACGGAACCGTCTCCGTGGAGACCTTGAACGGTCCCGCGGCGAAGTCGATCGCCGGGTTCGGTGTCGTGTAGTTGACGGTCGGCACCAGCGTGCGGTGCTTCAGCATCAGCGCCGTCTTGATCAGCCCGGCGACGCCCGCCGCCGCGTCCAGATGCCCCAGGTTCGACTTCACCGAACCGATCGCGCAGAACCCGGTGTCGGCGGTCGTGTCCCTGAACGCCCGTGTCAGCGCGGAGACTTCGACCGGGTCGCCGAGCCGCGTCGCCGTCCCGTGCGCCTCGACGTACCCGATGGACCGCGGGTCCACGCCCGACACGGAGTGCGCCTCGCGGATCACCGCGGCCTGTCCGGCGGCGCCGGGCGCGGCGAAACTCACCTTGCCCGAACCGTCGTTGTTCGTCGCCGTGCCCTTGATGACCGCGTACACGGTGTCCCGGTCGGCGAGCGCGTCCCGCAGGGGCTTCAGCACGACGACCCCGACGCCGTTGCCGAGGACCGTGCCGCTCGCGTCCGCGTCGAACGTCCGCACGTGCCCGTCCTCGGAGAGGATCGCGCCCTCCTCGTACAAGTACCCCTTTTCCTGGGGGACTTTGACGGTCACGCCGCCCGCGAGCGCGATGTCGCACTCGCCGTTCACGAGGCCCTGGCAGGCGAGGTGGACGGCGACGAGGGAGGTCGAGCAGGCCGTCTGGACGGCGTAACTGGGGCCCTTGAGGTCGAGCTTGTACGAGAGGCGCGTCGCCAGGTAGTCCTTGTCGTTGCCGACCATCACCGCGAAGTGGCTGGACGTCGTGGTCTGGTCGACGTTCGGCAGCACGTGCTGCTGGAGGTACGTGTTGACGGCGGCCCCGACGTACACGCTGATCAGGCCGTCGTAGCGGGCCGGGTCGTAGCCGGCGTGCTCCAGCGCCGCGTGGCCCGCCGTCAGCAGGACGCGGTGCTGGGGATCGGTGATCGCCGCCTCGGCCGGGGTGAACTCGAAGTAGCCCGTGTCGAAGAGGTCGACGTCCGGGATGATCCCGTGCGCCGGTACGTACGTCGGGTCGTCCAGCAGGCGCGCCGGGACGCCGGCCGCCGCCAGCTCCTCGCGGCCGAAGCGGGTGATGCCCTCACGGCCCTCCCTCAGCAGACGCCAGAAGGAGTCCAGGTCGTCGGCGCCGGGGAACCGCCCGGCCATCCCGATGATCGCGATGTCCGTCTCGGCCGCCTGGATCTCGTGGCTGCTCACTGGCGCGATCTCCCCTTGTTCGTGTGCGGGTGTGGACGAGGTGCGGCGAGGGGATCGGGTCAGCCCCGGCGCGCGGCGAGCGGGACGCGCCCCCCGCGCTGCCCCGGACGCCTCGGAGACGGGCCTGCCGGAAGGGCGCGCGGAGCCCGTACGGAGGCGGCGGCGCCGTCGCACCCGGCGCCGCCCACGCCTCGGGGCCGGCGGCCTCTGGTTCCGACGGCAGTCGACACGCGCAGCACCTCCCACACCCACGGCGGACCCGCCCACGGAGTGGGCCCGCCTCGGTTGTGGTCCAAGACTCGTCGCGGCCGACGCGTGCCGTCACCACCCAACCGAGTAGAGCCGTCGACGGTTCGCGCGCGGGGAACCTACTCGATCAGGTGGTTTGAAGGGGGTCGGCGCAGGTGAGAGCCACCCCCACCCTCAGCTGCCGGTCAGACCTGACCGCGGCGCACCCACACGCCGTACTCGCGGCGGAAGCGGTTCTCCTCCGCGCACGAGAAGACGGTGGTGCGCAGGGACATCGCGTACGCCGCCGACTCCATCTGCTCCGGGGTCAGGCACAGATGCCAGCGCTTCTCGGTGGCGCTGAACCCCGCCGCCGCGACCCGCTCCGCGAGCCCCTCGACCGGTGGCCGGGTCAGCCGGTGGCCGACGCCGACGAAGACCCGCAGCGTGTCCATCTGGGCGGGCAGCAGCTTCACCAGCTGCTCGCCGGGCGCCGGTTCACGCGGGACCGGCTGGACGACCGTGCGGTTGTGCGCGTACACGAGGACGTCCCGGCCGAAGTCGGTGACGCGCAGGGCGCGCGGGACCGAGTGGCCCACCAGGGCGGCGAGGTCGGTGAGCGCCTGCCGGTCAGCCTGCTCGACGATGCCCTCCTGGATCGCGGCCTTGACCGCGTTCCACACCCCGTCCGACAGCCCGTCGTCGAGCACCCACCCCCACCGGTCCGCCCGCCAGCCCGCGCACAGCTCCTCCAGGAGCGTGATCCGCTTCTCCGAGTGCCTCATGCACCACCTCGCCCACCGAGCGTAGTGCGCCGGGCAGCACAACGTGAGCGGTTGGGGAAAACCGGCGGTGACGACCCGGCCCGGCTGTGCCAGGGACGTACGGACCCGGCGCGCGGACGCGAGCTGGTTCATGAGCGTGCGGTGGCGCGCCTCCGGCTTCGTGTTGTCGGCGTACCCCTCGGACAAAGCCCCCGCCGACATCTCTTGACGCCTCGCCCCACCCGCACCACCATCGAGGGCGACCGAACGCATGGTCGAAACCGGCTGAAGGAGACGACCAGACCCATGCGAACGAGACTCATCGCAAGCGGCTTGGCAGCAGGGGCGGCGGCGCTCGGCGCGGTCCTGGCACCCACGCCCGCCACGGCAGCCCCCTCCGCGCAAGTGGTCTGCATCCCGGAGGCCCGGGTCTGCGCGGGCGTCGACGGCAACGCGACCCAGGGCTACGTGTACACGTTCACGATCAGGCAGCCGCCCCCGGCCCTCGGCCTGTCCTTCACCGTCAACGGGCTCCCGGCGGCGGGCAGCAGCACGATCGTCACCCAACCCAACCTCGTGCAGGGCTGGTTCAGGCCGTCCCCGGCCCTCGTCCAGGGCGACCGGGTCTGCATGACGATCTCATCCATCCCCGGCACCTACTGCGGCACAGCGAGCTGACCGACCACCCGGCAGGGGCGGCCCCCGCCACCGGGGAACCGCCCCTGCCGTGCGCCCTCACGCCTCCGCGAGCAGCGGATCGAACGGCGTCGTACGGTGCCGGCCCGCCATGAACGACAGGAAGTCCCGCACGAACTGGCCCCGCGAGTACGCCTCCCCGACCTCCGGCAGCTCCCGGCGGAACGCCCTGCGGAACAGCCGCCGGTACTCCTGCGCGTCGATGCGCTGGTCGCCGTTCGTGTCGGTGGCGTCGAAGAGGACCTCGGCGACCCGGATCAGCGCGGGCCCGGCGAGGGACGGCACCGCCGCCGCGTACTCCGCGCGGCTCACCCGGCCGTCGCCGTCGGTGTCCAGGGCCGACTGGAGCTCGCGCCACCAGTCGGCGTACGCGGTGTACAGGCGGGTCTCCAGCGGCTCGTCCAGATCGAGGCGGGTCGACAGCTCGCGGGCCATCGCGGCGAGGTCCGGCCACATGACGTAGCCGTCGCCGGTCTGGTCGAGGACCGCGTCGAAGAACTCCTCGGCGTCACGCGACGGTTCACGCTCGGGCACGAGAGGCTCGGCGGGCAGGGGCGTGACCAGCCGCACGAACGCGCCGGCCTTGCGCACCGTGTCCCGCACCGCCCTGATCCGGGGGTCGTCGCTGTCCGGCGACGTCGACAGCAGGTCGACGACCTTGTCCGCCTCGACCCACCCCTCCGGCAGGAACCGCGCGAGCCCGGCCGTGAAATAGGCGCTCCGCAGCAGCGCCCGCGCCCCCGGTACCTCGGCCAGCCCCGCCCGCCGCCGGAACGCCTCCGGCAGCGACGCCACCGTGACCGCCCCGATCACCGGCCCCGCGAC
>NZ_LIRL01000400.1 GCF_001419795.1 Streptomyces niveiscabiei | reverse complement strand
ACCCTGCCCCCGCCGGAGGCACCGGCCCCCTCCGCCGCCTCGTCCAGCACCTCGAAGTACCGCGCCGTGGCAGTAGCCGCCTCCTGACTCATCGCCAGCAGGAAGCCGATCGACTCCACCGGCCACCGCAACGCCAGCGCCGTCGACAGGAACGCCACCAGCGTCCCCGCGGACAGCCCGCCGTCGGCGACCTGGACCGCGCCCACCACCAGTGCCACCCCGATGGCGACCTCGGGGAGGGTCACGATGACGCCCCAGATCATCGCGAGGAGTCGCCCCTTGCGCAGTTCGGTGCCTCGCAGGGTGCCCGAGAGGTCGCGGAACACGCGCGCCTGGCTGCGGTGGCGGCCGAAGCCCTTGATGATGCGGATGCCGAGGACGCTCTCCTCGACGACGGTGGTCAGGTCGCCGACCTGGTCCTGGGCGAGGCGGGCCACGCGCGCGTACCGGGACTCGAAGACGACGCAGACGAGGACGACGGGGATCGCGGGCCCGAGGATGACGAGGCCGAGGGTCCAGTCCTGGAGGAGCATGATGACGACGCCGACGAGGATGGTGACGGCGTTGACGAAGAGGAAGGTCAGGGGGAACGCGAGGAACATGCGCAGGAGCATGAGGTCGGTGGTGGCGCGCGAGAGGAGCTGCCCGGAGGCCCACCGGTCGTGGAAGGAGAGCGGCAGCCGCTGGAGGTGCCGGTAGAGCCCGGCCCGCATCTCCGCCTCGACGTGGGACAGGGGCCGCGCGACGAGCCACCGCCGCAGCCCGAAGAGCAGCGCCTCCGCGAACCCGAGGAGCAGCAGCCACAGCGCCCCGAGCCAGACCCCGCCGGTGTCGCGGGAGGCGATGGGCCCGTCGACCATCCACTTCAGGACGAGGGGGATGACGAGCCCGACGCAGGAGGCCAGTACGGCGACGATCGCGGCGCTGAAGAGCCGCGCCCGCGCGGGCCGTACGTACGGCCACAGCCGCAGCAGCGTTCGTACGGCGGACTGTTCCGGGGACCGTTCCTCTGAGGCAGGCTTCACTGACGTCACGCTCGCGAGCCTACGGACCGGCACTGACAACGCCCACCGAGTTTCGGCCGGTACCCACTCCTCCGATGGTCCTACTACCTGCGGTTTCTCCCAGCCCCGCACCAGATCCCCGGTCCCGCGCACCCCCCGGGTACAGAGATCCCCAAGCGTCGGTCAACAAAAGGTTTCCAGCCAACTTGTTGATGTGCTCCTGACATAACCCCCACTCCCCTGTCACCCTTCCCACACCGCTGCACGGCAACCCCACAGCACCACCACATCAGTTGGCCGACGGTCTCCCTGAAGGAGTTCAGTGGTGAGCAGCAGTCCCTCCCCCAGACGCACCTCCCCCTACCGCAGGACAGCCGCCGCGGCCCTGTTGGGCGTGGCGGCTCTTGTCGCGACGGCGATCCAGTCCGGCGCGGCGACGGCGGCCCCCGAGCCGTCGGCGACGAAGACCGAGTCGATCCGGCTGACCCCCTCGCAGCGCGCGGAGTTGCTGCGCGACGCGGACGCGAGCAAGGCGGCGACGGCGAAGAGCCTGGGCCTGGGCGCCCAGGAGTCCCTGGTCGTGCGCGACGTCGTGAAGGACGCCGACGGCACGACGCACACCCGCTACGAGCGGACGTACGCCGGTCTGCCGGTGCTCGGCGGCGACCTGGTCGTGAAGGAGAACGCGGCCGGCGTCACGCAGGGCGTCGTCAAGGCGACGAACGCGGCCGTGAAGGTCGCCTCTCTCACCCCGAAGGTCGCGGCGGGCGCGGCCGAGAAGCAGGCCCTGTCGCGCGCGGCGGCGGAAGGTTCGACGAGCAAGGACGCGGCGCAGGCCCCCCGCAAGGTGGTCTGGGCGGCGAACGGCACCCCGGTGCTCGCGTACGAGACGGTCGTCGGCGGCCTCCAGCACGACGGCACGCCGAACGAGCTGCACGTCATCACGGACGCGAACACGGGCCAGAAGCTGTACGAGTACCAGGCCGTCATGAACGGCACCGGCAACACGATGTACAGCGGCTCGGTGACGATCGGCTCGACCCAGTCGGGTTCGACGTACAACCTGACCGACGCGACGCGCGGCAACCAGCGGACGTACAACCTGAACCGGGGTTCGTCGGGCACCGGCACGCTGTTCTCCGGACCGGACGACGTGTGGGGCAACGGGCTGCCGTCCAACGCGGAGACCGCGGGCGCCGACGCGCACTTCGGGGCGCAGGTGACGTGGGACTACTTCAAGAACGTGCACGGCCGCAACGGCATCAAGAACGACGGCGTCGCGGCGTACTCGCGGGTGCACTACGGCAACGCGTACGTCAACGCGTTCTGGCAGGACTCCTGCTTCTGCATGACGTACGGCGACGGCGCGGGCAACAACAAGCCGCTCACCTCGCTGGACGTGGCCGGGCACGAGATGTCGCACGGCGTGACCGCGAACACCGCGCGCCTGGTGTACAGCGGCGAGTCGGGCGGGCTGAACGAGGCGACGTCGGACATCTTCGGGACGGCCGTCGAGTTCTACGCGAACAACGCCTCGGACGTCGGTGACTACCTCATCGGCGAGAAGATCGACATCAACGGCAACGGCACGCCGCTGCGTTACATGGACAAGCCGAGCAAGGACGGCTCGTCCAGGGACAGTTGGTACTCCGGGCTCGGCGGTCTCGACGTGCACTACTCGTCGGGTCCCGCGAACCACTTCTTCTACCTGCTGAGCGAGGGCAGCGGCACCAAGACGATCAACGGTGTCACCTACAACTCGGCGACCTCGGACGGGCTTCCGGTGACCGGCATCGGCCGGGACAAGGCGGAGAAGATCTGGTTCCGGGCGCTGGCCACGAAGTTCACGTCGAACACGAACTACGCGGGCGCGCGCACGGGCACGCTGGCGGCGGCCGGTGAGCTGTACGGCACGACGTCGGCCGAGTACCGCGCCGTGCAGGACGCGTGGGCGGGCATCGCGGTCGGCGCGCGCTCGACGGGCGGCGGCGGTGGCGGCACCGGCACCTCGTACGAGAGCGGCACGGTCGTGGCGATCCCGGACAACGGGGCGGCGGTCAACTCGTCGATCGCGGTGAGCGGGCGGACCGGGAACGCGCCGTCCAACCTGTCGGTGTCGGTGGACATCACGCACACCTTCCGGGGCGACCTGGTGATCGACCTGGTGGGGCCGAGCGGGACGGCGTACCGGCTGAAGGCGTTCAGCTCGTCGGACTCGGCGGACAACGTGGTGGCGACGTACACGGTCAACGCGTCGACGGAGACGGCCAACGGGACCTGGCAGCTGCGGGTCCAGGACCAGGCCGCGCGGGACACCGGGCAGATCAACAGCTGGAAGGTCACCTTCCCGTAAGCCGGTGATGCTCTGAGAGCCGGGCGCCGTTCCTCCGGGGGCGGCGCCCGATCGTTTCCGGTCAAGGCTTCCGGACGCGCGGGAACCGGCCGCGCGCCCCGTGCGTCGAAGTGCCGCGCCGGCGGCCGGAATCCGACGTTCCGGCACAGTGCGCACGTAAGGGCACCGTAAGGGCCGTCCTAGAGCCCCTCATGCGGAGCGGGCCAACTCCTCGGCCAGGCACTGTTTTTGCCGGTCCCTTACCGATCTTCGGTGGCCCCTTTACCGAGGTCGGCCCGGTTTACACAGCAGAAACGTTTACCGGACAGGCGCTTTTCGGCCAACATCGATTCAGGGTCCTGACATGTACGCGCCCTCGATGTCACTCTTCCCCCACCCGCCGCACAACTTCACGACTACTCCGGACGGCAGTTCCCCACGCCGCCCGGACTCCCCCACGAAGGAGCTTGTGTGACCCCCGTCTACACGCGTCACAAGCGCACCACGCTGGCCATCGCGACCGCGGTCGCCGCCGGAGCGCTGCTGACCACCGGGCTGACCACGGCCAACGCGACCGACACCAAGGTCGACGCCAACAAGGCCGCCCGGACCCTCGCCGCCGCCCCGCTGTCCCTGTCGGCGCCCGACCGGGCCGCGCTGATCCAGGACCAGCAGGCCGGCGCGAACGAGACCGCGCAGCGCATAGGTCTCGGCACCAAGGAAGCGCTCGTCGTCCGCGACGTCGTCAAGGACGTCGACGGCACGACGCACACCCGCTACGAGCGCACCTACGCGGGCCTGCCGGTCCTCGGCGGCGACCTCGTCGTCCACCAGACCCCGACGGGCGCCGAGAAGGGCGTCACCAAGGCCACCTCGGCCACCATCAAGGTCGCCTCGCTGACCCCGAAGGTCACCCCGGCCAGCGCCGAGAAGCAGGCCGTCGGCCTCGCCAAGGCCGCCGGTTCCGCCGACACCGCCGCGGACAACGCGCCCCGCAAGGTGATCTGGGCCGGCAACGGCTCCGCCCCGACCCTCGCCTTCGAGACCGTCGTCGGCGGCCTCCAGGACGACGGCACCCCCAACGAGCTGCACGTCATCACCGACGCGGTCACGGGCAAGAAGCTGTACGAGTGGCAGGGCATCGAGACCGGCACCGGCAAGAGCCTGTACTCCGGCACGGTCACCCTGGGCACCACCAAGTCGGGTACGACGTACAACCTGACCGACTCCACGCGCGGCAACCACAAGACGTACAACAAGGCCCGCTCGACCAGCTCCTCGGCCGGCACGCTGTTCACCGACGCGGACGACACGTGGGGCACCGGCACCGCGTCGAGCTCCTCCTCGGACCAGACGGCCGCCGTCGACGCCGCCTACGGCGCCCAGGTCACCTGGGACTTCTACAAGAACACGTTCGGCCGCAGCGGCATCAAGAACGACGGCGTCGCCGCCTACTCCCGCGTCCACTACGGCAACGCGTACGTCAACGCGTTCTGGGACGACTCCTGCTTCTGCATGACGTACGGCGACGGCGCGGGCAACACCGACCCGCTGACCTCGCTCGACGTCGCCGCGCACGAGATGACGCACGGCGTCACCTCCAACACCGCGGGCCTCAACTACTCCGGCGAGTCCGGCGGGTTGAACGAGGCGACCTCGGACATCTTCGGCACCGCCGTCGAGTTCTACGCCAACAACGCCTCGGACCCCGGTGACTACCTCATCGGCGAGAAGATCGACATCAACGGCGACGGCACCCCGCTGCGCTACCAGGACAAGCCCAGCAAGGACGGCTCGTCCGCCGACAACTGGTCCTCCTCGCTGAAGAACCTCGACGTGCACTACTCGTCGGGCCCGGCGAACCACTTCTTCTACCTGCTGTCCGAGGGCAGCGGCGCGAAGACCGTCAACGGGGTCTCCTACAACTCCCCGACGTCCAACGGCTCCACGGTCACCGGCATCGGCCGCACCAAGGCCGTCCAGATCTGGTACAAGGCGCTGACCTCGTACATGACCTCGACGACCAACTACGCGGGCGCCCGCACCGCGACACTGAGCGCGGCGTCGGCGCTGTACGGCTCGACGTCCACCGAGTACAAGGCGGTCCAGGCCGCCTGGTCCGCGGTCAACGTCAACTAGTACGGACAGCGGACACGTGAACAGAGCGGCACCCGGGACGAAGGCATTCCCGGGTGCCGCTCTACTCTTGCGCCCATGTCCGAACGGCCTTTCTCGTACGACGACGTGGGCGCGACCCGCGACCCCCACTTCTGCCCTCCCGGCTTCCACCACCTGCGGGAACGCACGCGGCTCGGCGAGGGCGAAGCCGTCTTCCGGCGGGCCTCGGAGGCGGTGCTCACCTGGGAGATGCACCGGGCGATGGGCGTCGGCGTCAACGCCTCCGCCGAACGCGCCGCCCTCGACGTGGACGTCACCGTCTCCCTCGCCGGGGTCATCAAGGCGCCCTGCCGGATCGTGTGGACCGTCGAGGAACCCCGCCGCGCCGGCTGGGCGTACGGCACGCTCACCGGCCATCCCGAGTGCGGGGAGGAGTCGTTCCTCGTGGACCGCACGGGGGACGGGACGGTGTGGCTGACGGTCACGGCGTTCAGCAGGGCCGCCAAGTGGTACGCGAAAGCAGGGGGCCCGGCGGTGCGGGGACTTCAACTGGCGTACGCACGCCGGTGCGGAAAGGTGCTGAAGGGACTGTGCGCGCCCCTGTCCGAGTAGCTCGGCGCATGTCCGAGTAGCTCAGCGCATCAACACCCCGCCCCCTTCCACCAGTTCCTCCGACGGCACCGCCACCAGCCCCAACTCCGCGTCCGACGCCAGCAGTCGGTGCGACGGCAGCACCCGGACCGTGTACCCGAACGGCCCCGTCCGGTCCAGCGCGAGCGGCCCCTCGTACGTCCAACCCCCTTCGTCGTCGGGCCCGTTGACCGGCTTGAGCGCGACGGGGGTGGCGTCCGTGATGCGGTCCTCCGGGTCGACGCGGCCGGAGAGGGCCTGGACCTGGACGTCGTCGGGGCCGAGGTCGCCGAGCCGGACGCGGACGCGCAGGGCGAGGGTGGAGCCGAGTTCGGGGGTGGAGGTCGTGGTGGACGTCTCGACGTGGCCGACGGCGACCCGGTGCCAGCCCGCGCGCAACCGGCCCTTCCAGTCGGCGAGTTCGCGGGAGCGCTCGGGGGTCATCGCGCGGTGGGCGAGGGCGGCCGGGGTGTAGAGGCGGTCGACGTACTCGCGGACCATCCGGTCGGCGAGCACTTTCGGGCCGAGCCGGGTCAGGGTCTGGCGGACCATCTCCGTCCAGCGGTCGGGGAGTCCGGCGGGGCCGCGCTCGTAGAAGCGGGGGGCGACACGCTGCTCCAGCAGGTCGTACAGGGCGGCGGCCTCGATGTCGTCGCGCCGGTCGGGGTCGACGGCGTCCCCGTCGTCGGTGGGGATCGCCCAGCCGAAGTCGGGCTGGAACCACTCGTCCCACCAGCCGTCCAGGACGGACAGGTTGAGGCAGCCGTTGAGCGCGGCCTTCATCCCGCTGGTGCCGCACGCCTCCAGGGGCCGCAGCGGGTTGTTGAGCCAGATGTCGCAGCCGGGGTAGAGCTTGCGGGCCATCGCCATGCCGTAGTCGGGCAGGAACACGATCCGGTGGCGCACCCGGGGGTCGTCGGCGAACCGCACCAGCTCCTGGACGAGCCGCTTGCCTCCGTCGTCGGCCGGGTGCGCCTTGCCCGCGACGACGATCTGCACGGGCCGCTCGGGGTGCAGCAGGAGGTCCATCAGCCGGTCGCGGTCGCGCAGCATCAGCGTGAGCCGCTTGTACGAGGGGACGCGCCGCGCGAACCCGATGGTCAGGACGTCGGGGTCCAACACCCCGTCGATCCAGCCGAGTTCGGCGGTCCCGGCGCCGCGCTGCCGCCAGGAAGCGCGCAGCCGCTCCCGTACCTCCGTCACCAGCTGTCCGCGCAACTCCCGGCGCAGCGCCCACAGTTCACGGTCCGGCACGGCGGACACGTCGTCGATGCGCAGCACTTCGGGCGCGACCCACGTCGGTGCGTGGACTCCGTTGGTGACGGAGGTGATCGGCACCTCGTCCGCGTCGAACCCGGGCCACAGCCCCGAGAACATCTCCCGGCTCACGTTCCCGTGCAGCAGCGAGACCCCGTTGGCCCGCCCGGCCAACCGCAGCCCCATGACCGCCATGTTGAACAGGTTGGGTTCCCCGCCGGGGTACGTCTCCATGCCGAGGCTCAGCACGTCCTGTACGTCGATGGCGGGGAGTTCGGCGCCGGTGCCGAAGTGGTGGGCGACCAGCTCCCGGTCGAACCGGTCGATGCCGGCGGGGACCGGCGTGTGGGTGGTGAACACGGTGCCCGCGCGGACGGCTTCGAGCCCGGCGGCGAAGTCCAGCCCTTCGGCGCGGAGTTCGGCGATCCGCTCCAGGCCGAGGAACCCGGCGTGGCCCTCGTTGGTGTGGAACACCTCGGGCGCCGGGTGCCCGCTGATCCGGCAGTAGGCGCGCACGGCGCGCACGCCCCCGATGCCGAGCAGCATCTCCTGGAGCAGCCGGTGTTCGCTGCCGCCGCCGTAGAGCCGGTCGGTGACGCTCCGCTCGCCGGGGTCGTTCTCCTCGACGTCCGAGTCGAGCAGCAGCAGCGGTACGCGGCCGACCTGCGCGACCCAGACGCGGGCGAGCAGGCGCCGTCCGCCGGGCAGGGCGAGGCTGACGTGGGCCGGGGTGCCGTCGTCCTCCTGGAGGGGGGCGAGGGGGAGTTCGTGCGGGTCGAGGACGGGATAGTGCTCCTGCTGCCAGCCGTCGCGGGAGAGGGTCTGCCGGAAGTAGCCGTGCCGGTACAGGAGTCCGACGCCGACGAGCGGAACGCCGAGGTCGCTGGCGGTCTTGAGGTGGTCGCCGGCGAGGATGCCGAGGCCGCCGGAGTACTGCGGGAGGGCGGCGGTGATGCCGAACTCCGGCGAGAAGTAGGCGACGGCGGCCGGGAGTTCGCCCGCCTCGCGCTGTTCCTGGTACCAGCGCCCGTTGCTCACATAGTCGGTGAGGTCCCCGGCGACGGAGTCGAGCCTGCGCAGGAACCTGCGGTCCCCGGCGAGTTCGGCGAGCCGCCCGGTGCCGACGCCGCCGAGGAGGCGGACGGGGTCGCCGGTCGCGGCCCAGCGCTCGGGGTCGACGGACCGGAACAGCTCACGGGTCTCCTCGTGCCACGACCACCTGAGGTTTCTGGCCAGCTCGGTCAAAGGACGCAGGGGTTCGGGGAGTACGGGCCGGACGGTGAACCGACGTATCGCCTTCAATTTCCACCTCGTCGCGCGTGCAGAGGGGGGACACACCGCGATGTGCGTCTCGTCGTCTCTTCTCTTCGACGGTAATGGCTCCCCGCGGTCCCGTCCGAAAAACACCGCGGCCCTTTCCTCGTCCGGCTCCGGCCGATATGGCCGATTCCCTCCCCGTAGGCCACCTTGTGACTCCTCCCGGCGCACGAGAAGGTGCCGGGAAGGGGTGCGCCCGGTCGGTGTCGCGGGCGCCGGGCCGGGAGTCGTGGGCGCGCAGGGCGGCGGCGTGCAGGACGCGGACCCGCCGCGCCTCCCGCTCGGCGACGGCGGGGCCGTATGCGGACGCCAGGTCCTGGAGGAGCGCCTCCACGACGTCCCAGGGCGGCATCTCGGTCCCGTCGAGGCAGGCGCGCATGCCGTCGGGGTCGCGCTGCCAGAACACGGCGCACCAGCCGCCGCCCTGGTCGAGGCGCCCCAGAAGGCCGTCGAGGCAGTTCACGAACTCCCGCACCTGCGCCGGGAGTTGTTCCACAGTCATCTCCGAACTCCCGCCAGCCCGCTCCACTCGGACTGGCCAGAAAACACCAGCCGTGTTACAGCGCGGCTACGACCAGTTTGCGAAGGGGCCGCGAAGACAACATGGCGGGATCTTGACGGTCCCGTCGGCGGGAGTTCACCCAAGGGGCGTACGCGCAAAGGGAGTTCATCGGAAGGGCGCTCGCGCGGAGCGCCTCAGACCACCCCCACCAGAACGCACCGCGCCGCCAACTCGTCCATGGACAGCCCGAGTACGCCGACCAGCGCGGCGACCGTGAAGAACGCCGGCGTCGGCGCTCTGCCCGTCTCGATCTTGCGCAGCGTCTCCGCCGAGATCCCGGCCTGCGCCGCGACCTCGGCCATGCTCCGCCCACCGCGGGCCTCGCGCAGCAACCGGCCGAGCCGCTCGCCGCGTTCACGTTCTTCTGGGGTCAAG
Organism: Streptomyces niveiscabiei; assembly: GCF_001419795.1. GTDB lineage: Bacteria > Actinomycetota > Actinomycetes > Streptomycetales > Streptomycetaceae > Streptomyces > Streptomyces niveiscabiei. The sequence goes on along the minus strand of NZ_LIRL01000400.1, from coordinate 5,484 downwards.
GGGGTGCGCACCATGCCCCCATTCTAATACCGGTATAGTAATTGGCATGGTGGAGCTGAAGACAGACACGTCGATCGACGAGATGCACCGGGCCGGCCAGGTGGTCGCCCGCGCCCTCACGGCCGTACGGGAAGCCGCTGACGTGGGCGTTTCCCTGCTGGAGCTGGACGAAGTGGCGCGCGGGGTGCTGCGGGACGCGGGCGCGGACTCGCCGTTCCTCGGCTACCGCCCCTCCTTCGCGCCGACGCCGTTCCCGGCCGTCATCTGCGCCTCGGTGAACGACGCGATCGTGCACGGCATCCCGACCCGCCAGAAGCTGCGCGACGGCGATCTGGTCTCCATCGACTGCGGAGCCCAACTCGACGGCTGGGCAGGCGATTCGGCGATCAGCTTCACCGTCGGCACCCCGCGCCCGGACGACGTCCGCCTGATCGAGACGGCCGAACGCGCCCTGGCCGCCGGGATCGCCGCCGCGACGGTCGGCAACCGCATCGGCGACATCGCGCACGCGATCGGCCAGGTCTGCCGGGACGGCGGCTACGGCATCCCGCAGGGCTTCGGCGGCCACGGCATCGGCCGCCGGATGCACGAGGACCCGCCGGTCCCCAACGAGGGCCGCCCCCACCGGGGCATGCTGCTGCGCCGGGGCATGGCCCTGGCGATCGAGCCGATGCTCATCGCGAGCGGTCGCGACGGCTACCACGAGGCGCCCGACGGCTGGACACTGCGCACGAACGACGGTTCCCGCGCGGCGCACGTCGAGCACTCGGTCGCGATCACGGACGACGGCCCGCGCATCCTGACGGCCCGGGACCACTGAATGACGGTCCCAAGCATGAGCCGGCGAACGACGGGCGGCCCACCCGGAGTTGGGTGAGCCGCCCGTCGACTTCCGTGTGCCGTGTCTAGCGCGCCGGATACACCACCTGCGCCGACCCGCCCCCGCGCCGTACGGTCTCGGCGGCGGCCACCCACTTCCCACCGGGCAGCCGCTGTACGGCAGTTGCGGCGCCGATCTCGGGGTTGAGCCGGAACCCGTGCCCGATCGCCTCCAGCTTGGTCCTCAACTCACCGTTGTAGAGCGCCGGTTCGAGTTCGGTGGTCGTCTGGTTGCGCTGGCTGGCGCGCGGCGCGGCAATCGCGTCGACCAACGGCAGCTTCCGGTCCACGAATTCGGTCAGCACCTGGAGGACGGTCGTGATGATGGTCGCCCCGCCGGGCGAACCGAGCGCCACCACCGGCTTGTTGGCCTTGTCGAGCACGATGGTCGGCGAGATCGACGACCGGGGCCGCTTGCCGGGACCGGGCAGGTTCGGGTCGTGCACGGCGGGGCTCGCCGGGGTGAACGAGAAGTCCGTCAGCTCGTTGTTGAGGATGAACCCCCGCCCGGGGACGGTGATCGCGCTGCCGCCGGTCTGCTCGATGGTGAGCGTGTAGGCGACGACGTTGCCCCACTTGTCGGCGACCGTGAGGTGCGTGGTGCTGTCGCCCTCGTACGTCGTCGGCGCGGGCGTCCCGCTCGCGTCGCAGGCCGCCGGGTTGCGCGGGTCGCCGGGCGCGACGGGGCTGGTGAGGACGGCGTCGTCCTTGATGAGGCAGGCCCGCGAGTCGGCGTACCTCTGCGAGAGGAGTTCCTTCGTGGGGACGTTCTCGAAGGCCGGGTCGCCGACCCAGCGGCCCCGGTCGGCGAACGCGATCCGGCTGGCCTCGATGTAGCGGTGCAGGTACTGGGCCTCGGTGGCCTTCGAAAGGTCCGTCTTCTCCAGGATGTTGAGGGCCTCGCCGACGGTCGTGCCGCCGGAGGAGGACGGCGCGATCGAGTAGACGCCGAGCCCTCGGTACGAAGTCTTCGTGGGCGCCTGGAACTTGGCGCGGTAGGCGGCGAGGTCGGCGGCGGAGAGTTTGCCGGGGCGGGCGTTCCACCCCGAACCCGGGTCCACCGGCGGCTTGTTGACCGTCTTGACGATGTCCTCGCCGATGTCGCCCCGGTAGACCGCGGAGACGCCCTTCCTGCCCAACTCCGCGTACGTACGGGCGAGGTCGGGGTTCTTGAGGGTCGAACCGACCACCGGGAGCTGCCCGTTCGGCAGGAACAGCTTCGCCGTGTCGGGGAAGTAGCGGAACCGGGTCTCGTTGGCGGCGGTCTGCGAGCGGAACGTGTCGTCGACGGTGAACCCGTCGCGGGCGAGCCGCTCGGCCGGCTTCAGCACCGAACCCAGGCTCTTCGTCCCCCACTTGGACAGCGCGCTCGCCCAGGTGGCGGGCGTACCCGGGGTGCCGACGCTGAGGCCGCTGCTGACGGCGTCGGCGAACGCGAGGGGCTGGCCGTTCTCGACGAACAGGTTCGCGTCGGCGCTCAGCGGCGCGGTCTCGCGGCCGTCGATGGTGCGCACGGTACGGGACTTGGCGTCGTAGTAGACGAAGTAGCCGCCTCCTCCGACGCCCGCCGAGTAGGGCTCGGTGACGCCGAGCGCGGCGGCGGTCGCGACGGCCGCGTCGACCGCGTTGCCGCCCTTGCGCAGCACCTCGATGCCGGCGGCGGAGGCGTCCGCGTCGACGCTGGAGACGGCGCCGCCGTACCCGACGGCGACGGGGACCTTCTCAACCGCCTTCTTCGGTAGGGACGTTGATGAGGCGGTCGGTGGCGCGGCGGCACCCACCGAGACCACGGCGGCAGAGACCGCCAGGACCGTCAGTTTCCGTGCCACAGGGCGACGCAGGGCCATCCGCATGTACCTCCAGTCAAGGACCGTCCGCGCACTGTAGCCACACTGCCCCGTCGCCGACAGGGGCATTCAGGGCACTGTCATACGACTGCCACACCTCGAACACGGGTACGCCCCAGGTGTGTTCGGCCGCTAGCATGCGCGCCCATGAACGACGACGTGCGCAACATCGTCCTCGGCGTGCTGGCCGCCGGTATCAGTGCCGGGCTCGGCTGGCTGGCGCGGACGTACCTGTGGAGGCGCCGGCTCCGCCGCAAGCAGGCGTTCTTCGGGCTGCCGGAGAACTCCGAGTCGCTGCTCGTCGTCAACCGCGACCCGGCCACCTCCGAGCCCGCCGTGCACCGCTTCGACGTGTTCGCGCTCCTCGAACTGGCCGCGCTCATCAAGGACTGCGGCGCCCATCTGCAGATGGTCACGCAGGACGGGGTGCAGCAAGGCTTCGGCGAGCGTACGGAGTTCTGCGTGGGCGGGCCCGGCTCCAACCGGCGGATGCTCGCGCACATGTCGGCGATGCTGCCCGGCTTCCGGGTGAACATCGACCCCGAACCCGGCCCGGACCGGGGGGCGTTCCAGATCGGCACCGAGCGCTACCGCATGGACCCGGGGATCACGGAGTACGTCCTGCTGGCCCGGCTCACGACCGGTGAACGGCGCGGCACGCGGCCGGTGTTCCTCTTCTGCGGCCAGCGAGCGATCAACAACCAGGCGGCGACGCGGTACTTGGCCCGCCATCACGAGCGTCTGGCCCGCAAGTACAGCGCGGACTCCTTCGCGCTGCTCCTGAAGGTCGTCAACTCCCAGGCGTACGGCCCCGATGTGGTGGAGCTGGTGGCGGACGTGACCCGTCCGGCCCGTACGCCGCTGGTGGACCCGGCGACGCCTACGTCCCACCGGGCGACCTGAGGGACCGTCAACTGCCGTGCGCTGCAAGCCTCGTACGCCGTATCCCCGGAACCAGGACGGGCGGGCCCCCGCCGCGCCTCCACGGCGGGGGCCCGCCCGTTCTCGGCAAGCCGGTCCGGCGATGCGCCGCACACCCACCCGACCCGCTCCGCATCGAGCACAACCCGTCCGGCGCGCGGCTGACCTTCTCCCCGCACAGCGTCCGACCCGTCGTACGGACCGCCTGCACTGTGCGAGCAGTGATCTCCGGCCGCGCGTCCGGCCGGGTATGGCTCTGGTGAACTGCTGCCCCCTACGGTCCGCCCTGCGGCGGAGTCCCCGGCCCGGTCACCGTCGCTCCGGGGATGAACGATCCATCGTAGTCGAGCCCGGTCACAGCGTGGACGCCCCCCACTAGTGGCCGACGGAGCGGGCCCGGTCGGGCTCCTTCTTGCGCTTGTCGACGTCACGCAGTCCGATCAACGGATCGACGGCCATGCTCAGCCCTACTCGCTCTCAGCTGTGTGTCGTGGTCGCCGCAAACTATCCAGAGCGGACGGGACTTGAGACGCGACACGCACTTTTCGGGCATAAGCCGTATTTAACCTCTCTTTCCGGGGGTGCGTCACCCCGGACATCCCGGAGCCGCGTCGCCCCGGACACCCCGTCACGCCTCGGCGACCTCCGCGTACCACTGCGACAGCTCCGGCACCCCGCTGGCCGCCCACTCCCGGCCGGCCGTCACGACGTCGAACTCCCGCCCCGAGCCCAGCCGTACGACGGGTTCGCCGCCCGGCCAGAAGGCCCACTCGGCGCCCTCCACGGTGCGCACGACGACCGTGCCGAGGTAGAGCCCGGCGTCGTTGCCGAGCCACGTCAGCGTCTCCTCGTCGTCGCGCCAGCGCGGCAGCAGCTGGTCGAGCGCCTCCAGGGAGCGGGCCGTGTCGTCGAGCCGGACGCCCGCCTCCTCCGCCTGGGAGCGCAGGAGTTCGCACTCGGAGAGCAGCTCGGCCACGCCCTCGGGGTCCGCGTCCAGCAGTGCGCCCGCAGCCCTCTTGCGCCTGTTGCCCAGGAAAGGGATGTTCATACGCCCAGCGTGGCATTCGCACCGTCGTCCGCACCACAGGCGCGCGGGCACCGGCGTCCGCCATCCCGGTACGATCATCGGACGACAGGAGAGGGAGAGACGTGCGCCGGAGGGCCTGGGCGTTTCCGCTGATCGCGACCCTGCTGCTGGTTCCCCAGACCGCCGCGCGCGCCGGTTCGCGCGCCCCGAGCGCTCCTCCCGTACCCCTGGAGAGCCACTTCGACAACCGGGGTATCAGCGCGGACGACCGTCCCTCCGGCGCGGACCTCGACGGCAAGGGCGCCTCCCTGTCGGCCTCGGCCCTCGCGTCGGCGGGCTGGACCCCCGGCCGCGCCCTGACCGTGCACGGCACCCGCCTGACCTGGCCGGCGACCGCCCCCGGGACCCCGGACAACGTCCTCGCCGACGGCCAGCGGGTGACCGTCCCCGGCCGGGGCGACGCGCTCACCTTCCTCGTCACGAGCACAGCGGGCCACGCCGCGCGCGGGGAGGGCGAGATCGAGTACGCCGACGGCACGCGCGCGCCGTACGGCCTCGCCGCCCCCGACTGGCGCCGGGGCCCCCGCGCCACGAAGGCGGTCACCCTCCCCCACGTCAACACCCCCGCCGGCCGCCGCCTCGCCCGCGCGCGCCTGTACGCCGTGACGGTCCCCCTGTCCCCGGCCCGCACCGTCGCCTCCGTCCGCCTCCCCGTCGCCTCCGGCCTGCACGTCTTCGCCCTCGCGATCCGCGCGAACCCCGGCCCCTGGACCGGCACTTGGGCCACCGCCCAGTCCGGCCTCCCCACCG
>NZ_LIRL01000040.1 GCF_001419795.1 Streptomyces niveiscabiei | reverse complement strand
GGGCGGCGGGGGCGAGGAAACCCACCCCTACGCCGAAGCCTCCGTGAGCCGCGCCACCTCCGCCGCCGTCAACTCCAGTTCGCCCACCGCAAGGAGTGCCGGAAGCTGCTCCACCACCCGCGCGGAGGCGATCGGCGCGGCGACCGTCGGCTGGGCGGCGAGCCAGGCGAGGGCGATCGTGGCGACCTCGGCACCCCGCGCCGCGGCGACCTCGTCGAGCGCGGCGAGGACCTTGACGCCTCGCTCGGAGTCAAGGTGCTTGCCCGCCCCGGCGGCGGCACGGGCGCCCTCGACGACCGTGCCCGGCCGGTACTTGCCGGTGAGGAAGCCGGAGGCCAGCGCGAAGTAGGGGACGGCGGCGAGGCCCGCCTGCGAGGCGACGTCCTGGAGGGAGCCCTCGTAGGTGTCGCGGGAGACGAGGTTGTAGTGGGGCTGGATCGCGACGTACCGGGCGAGGCCCTCGCGGTCGGAGAAGTCGAGGGACTCGCGCAGGCGCTCGGCGGAGATGTTGGACGCGGCGATGTGCCGCACCTTCCCCGCCCGGACGAGTTCGTCGAGCGCGCCGATGATCTCCTCGACGGGCACGTCCGGCTGGTCGAAGTGCGTGTAGTAGAGGTCGATGTGGTCGGTGCCGAGGCGCTTGAGGGACGCGTCGGCCGCGGCCTTGATGTTGTCGCCGGAGAGCCCCTTGAACTCGGGGTGCTGGCTGACCTTGGTCGCGATGACGACGTCGTCCCGGTTGCCGCGCGAGGCGATCCACTTGCCGATGATGGTCTCGGACTCGCCGCCGCTGTTGCCGTCGACCCAGGCGGAGTAGGCGTCGGCGGTGTCGACGAAGTTGCCGCCGGCGGCGGCGTACGCGTCGAGGACGGCGAAGGAGGCCGCCTCGTCCGCGGTCCAGCCGAAGACGTTGCCGCCGAGGGAGAGGGGGAAGACTTCGAGGTCGGAGGAGCCGAGCGGGCGCAGAGTAGTCATGTACTACGTCAACGACGGTCACGGACGGGCGCATTCCGCCGGGACCGCAAAGTTCCGGTCAGAACGAGCACGAAAAGGCCGCCCCGAACACCGAGGCGGCCCCAGCACAACCACGTCCTACAACGACCTCACGGGTTCAGCCCGTTGCTGCGCAGCCAGGCCATCGGGTCGATCCCGGTCGAAGCCCCGTCGGGGTGGACCTCCAGGTGCAGGTGCGCCCCGGTCACGTTCCCGGTCGCCCCGACCCGCCCGATGACATCACCCGTACCGACCTTCTGGCCGACACTGACGCTGATGGACGACTGGTGGGCGTACCAGATCTCGGTGCCGTCATCCAGAGTGAGGATGGTCCGGTAGCCGTAGGACCCGGCGTACCCGGCCTCCGTGATGGTCCCGCTGTGGACGGCCTTGATGAGCGTCCCGGTGGGCGCCGCGAAGTCGAGCCCGGTGTGGTAGCCGGAGGACCAGAGCGCCCCGGACTGCCCGAACGTCGAGGTGATGGTGTACGACGAGGTCGGCAGCGCGTACTGCTTGGCGAGCTCGGCGAGCCGCGCCTCCTCGGCCTTGCGCTTGGCGGCGGCGTCGGCCTCTTCCTTGGCGTCCTCGACGTTGGCCTGCGCGGCCTTGGCGGCCTTCGCGGCGGCCTCGGCCTCGGCGCGCTGGGCGGCGACCTTGGCCTGCTGCTCGGCCTGCGTCTGCTGGGACTCGGCCTGCGCGATGATCCGGCTGCGCAGCGCCTCGGCGGCGTCGGCGGACTCCTGGCCGGCCTCGGCGACGATGTTGCTGATCGGCGCGGGGTCCTTGGCCTCGTCGCCGCTGTCGGAGACGAGGGAGCCGACGCCGGGTATGTCGGCGACGTTGATGGAGACGGGTGCGTTGCCCGTGTTGGCGCTGGCCATGCCGCCCGCGCTGACCGCGGCGATGACGCCGACGCCGAGAACCGTGGAGCTGCGGGCGAAGCCGCCGCCACCGGCGCGCTGCCTGGCGACGCGGTGCTTGCCCTTGACCGGCGCGAGGGAGTCGGCGGTGGGGTTCCACTCCTCCCAGGGGCCCTCGTCCTCGGCACGGTAGCCGCCGAACCCGAAGGTCGGCTTGGGGGTTTCCTGGGCAGTCGGGTTCGCCACGCGGGCGCACTCCTTTCCTTCCGCTGCCTACCGGGTTAGCTGACGGGTTCGGAGCGGGAAGGTCTCCTACGCGCGTAAACCGGCCGCTCGTGAGCGGTGGCGTCCGCGTGATTCACCCCAAGGTGGTGGTTCCCCGGTTCCCTCGCGGGATTCGGCGCGTGCGCACGGAGCCGTCTCTGGTGACGGCTGGGACAACCGTGCTGCGTTATCGAACGTTAATCGACCCGGGTACCCGTTTCCAAGCTGTTCCTCTTGATCGACAAACATTTTGGCCCGGGATTATTGGGTCAACCACAGGGAAAAACGGGCGAGTTGGGGTGCCGATGAGAACAGCGGGATACACAGAGTGATCGACTGCGGGCGCAAAAGAGCACAAAAGGACCGGGACCCTGTTTCCAGGATCCCGGTCCTTTTTCAGTAGCGGGGACAGGATTTGAACCTGCGACCTCTGGGTTATGAGCCCAGCGAGCTACCGAGCTGCTCCACCCCGCGCCGTTGGGTTAACTATAGGCAGACGCCGGGCGGATCTCCAAACCGGTTTCCCTAGACCCCCGGGTTACGGGCGTGCGTCAGCGTCTCCCAGGCCACGAAGAGGTCGTCCGTACCGGCGGGCCGGTGCCGCTCCACCAGCCGGTGCGCCGCCGGGACGGGCTCGTCGAGGCGGCCCTCCAGGTGGTTGACCAGGACCTCCAGGTCGGGCCCCAGGCTCCGGTCGACCTTGCCGCCGCACAGCCACGCCGGGGCCTTCTCGCCCTCCTGGTAGCGCGCGTGCAGCTCGGCCGCCGCCTTCAGCCGGTCCTTGGCCTCGCCGTACAGGTCGACGCCCTGGTGCCAGGCCGTCTCCGCGATGTGCGAGGCCGCGGCCAGCGAGTACCCGGCGTGCTTGAAGTTGCGGCACGTCTCCTGGGAGACGCCGTCCTTGAACGTCGTCTGCCCGAACCAGTACGTCGTGAGCTTCGCCGGGTCGTCGAGCCCTGAGCGGGCGGGCGCGATCGGGACCTTGCCGTCCTTCTCCAGATAGAAGTACGCCGGGACCCGCGCCCGGAACCGGCTCAGCGCCCGGTCGAACACCTTGTGGTCGTTGGTGAAGACCCCGATGCCGATCGCCGCGTCCGTCATCGCGAGGTCCCAGTTCCCGTTGTAGTCGGGGACTTCGCGCGATACGACGGGGAGGTACGCGTTCCTGAGCATGTCCTCGAACCTGCGCACCCGGTCCGCCGGCCACCCCGCCCCCGGCGTGTGCCGGACGATCTCCGCCGCCCGCGCCCACGTCGACCCCGCCCACGCGGTCTGCAATCCGGCGTCGTCCTCGGTGTGCCGCCGGATCTTCCCCGACCAGGCGTCCATGATCTCCCGCGCCTTCACGGCGTGCGCCGGTTTGCCGGTCACCCGGAACAGCAGGGCCTGCGTGTACGCGGCGATCGCGTCCTGCCGCTCCTCCACACACCCGTGCGCGGGGCGGTTGGGCTGGTCGCCGCCGGGGCAGTCGACGCTCTCGTACGGCTGCGGCCGGTACTTGTACGAGCCGTACTCGCTGTCCCGCATGTCCAGGTAGGCGCGCAGCCAGGGCTGTTTGCCGGCGTGCACGTTCTCGCGGGCGGTGTCGAGCTGGGCGCCGTTCACGAGGACCCCCGGATGCGTGAAGGACGCGTCCGGGGGGAGGGCTCGGGCCATCTGGCGGGTCTCGTCGGCGGCGGTGGAGCAGGCGGCTAGGGCTGCGCCCAGGAAGAGGGCGGTTACGGCTTTGGCTGACCTCATGTGGGCAGCGTCACCGCCCGCCCGCACCCCCGCCAGTCGGATCACCCCAACAGATGACCATTCGGCGCCTTTGCCGCCTTCTCGTACTCCGGCAGCAGGACCACGTCCACCCCGGCGTCCCGCAGCAGCCCGTTCCCGTCCGCGTCCTCGACGAAGGTGTCCGGCTCGATCCAGGCGGTCACCACCCGCCGCACCCCCGCGTCCAGGATCAGCCGCGCGCACGGCGCCGGCCGCGAGGCCCTGCGCGCGCACGGCTCCAGGCTGGAGTACACCGTCGCCCCGGCCAGCCGCGGATCCGCCGGGTCCAGCTTCGCGAGCGCCGCCTCCTCGGCGTGGACGACGGTGTCGGCGCCCTCCCGCGAATGCCCGCGCGCCATCTCCGTACCGTCCCGCGCGACGATCACCGCCCCGACGCTGAAGGCGGTCTCCGAGGGCGGGCAGAGCGCGGCGAGGTCGCAGGCGACGCCCAGCCAGTGGTGGTCGGCCGGGGTCACGCCGGGCCGGTACCGCATCAGCACGACGTCCTCCAGCTGCCGTGTCTCGATCAGCCGGAGCCGGCCGCGCTCGTACTCGCCGGGCCCGAACAGCCGGGGCGCCTTGGGGTCGCCGACGAACAACGGCGCGACCACGAGCTGGAGTTCATCGGCCAGCCCCGCCTGCACGAGCTGCGTGTGGATCGTCCCCCCGCCCTCGACCATCAGCCGCCTGACCCCCTTCGCGTACAGGTCCGTGAGCAGCCGGTGCCAGTCGATCTCCGGTCCGAGGGGTACGACGTCGGCGCGGATGCCGAGTTCCGCGACGCGCCGGGCGCCCAGGTCCGTCGTATAGACGGCCTTCTCGCCGCCGGTGTGCCAGAACTTCGCGTCGGGATCGAGGTCGCCGGACGCCGTGACCGTCACCTTCAGGGGGTACTCGGGGCGGCCCTCGGCGAGGCGGGCGGCGCGGCGCTTCTCGGAGTAGACGAGCAGGCGCGGGTTGTCGGCGCGGATCGTGCCGGCGCCGATCAGGATCGCGTCGGCGGAGGCGCGGACCTCGTCGACGCGGTCGAAGTCGGCGGGGCCGGAGAGGAGGAGGCGGGCGGGGGCGGTGTCGTCGAGGTAGCCGTCGAGGGAGACGGCTGCGGAGAGGAGGACGTACGGGTAGGGCATCGGTGCGGTCTCCCCAGGCTCGTGTGGCTGACGTTGGCTCTTGTGGCTCGCGTTGGCTCTTATGGCTGACGTTTGGTTCAAGTTTGAAACAAAACTACACTGGTCGTATGACGACCCGCTGGCTCAGTCCCGACGAGATGCGCGCCTGGCGCGCGTACGTCTCCGCGCTGTTCCTGGTGGAGGACGCGCTCGACCGGCAGCTCCAGCAGGACGCCGGGATGCCGCACCTCTACTACTCCATCCTCGCCAACCTCTCCGACGCTCCGGAACACCGCATGCGCATGACGGACCTCGCCGAGAGTACGAAGATCACGCGCAGCCGTCTGACGTATGCCGTGACTCGGCTGGAAAAGGACGGTCTGGTCCGGCGCGAGCAGTGCCGGTGGGACAAGCGGGGGAGCATCGCCGCGCTCACCGGGGAGGGGGTGGCGATCCTGGAGCGCGTCGCGCCGGGCCACGTCGAGACGGTCCGCTCGGTGCTGTTCGACCGGCTCACGCCGGAGCAGGTGGGGCAGCTGGAGGAGATCAGCCGGCGGATCACCGAGGGGCTCGAAGGGGAGGAGGTCCCCTGGCGGCGCAGATCCTCGGGGTGCGAAGGCGTCACGTGACGTACATCAAAACCAGTTGCTTCAACTTTAAAACGAGGAGTATGGTCGGGAACCGAGCATCTGCTTCAAATCTGAAACAGATGCCCGTTGGCTCACCCAACCGCCCCGGCCCCGGGAGCCCCGCCTGCCCGCCTTCCCCGCCGCCACGCCGCGCTCCCGCGTCCGGGTCCAGC
>NZ_LIRL01000004.1 GCF_001419795.1 Streptomyces niveiscabiei | reverse complement strand
GCTGGTGCATCCCCCGTCGCCAGCGACCGGGTCTTTTTGCTGCCCCAAAAACGCACCGAACACGAAGAAGGCGCCTCCCAAAGGGAGACGCCTTCTCGACGATGTGGGGCTAACAGGATTTGAACCTGTGGCCTCATCCTTATCAGGTCGGTTACGGGGTGTCGAGTGCGTTGGCCAACGCACTGCTGACCTTGACGACGTGTCCGTGGGCGTCCGGCGCCGACCGCACCTGTTCGCTGCTGTTGGTGTCACCGGCTGATGTCATCAGCCGGGGCGAGTTTGACAAGAGCGCAGAGTTCCGCTAAGCGCCCCGTCGACCTGCGCCTTCGCTTCGCCTCACCAAACACAGAGCGGCCCGCATCCTACGATGCGGGCCGCTCTACTTGCTCAGCGCTCAGTCGATGGGCGGGCTGTAGCGCAGGACCCAACCGGGGCTGGGCCGGTGAACGGTGACCTCAACCGCGCGGCCGGCCGCCGTGTAGCCGGTGTGCGTGATCTGAAGCAGGTTGCTGCCGACCTCGACGCCGAACGCTTCCGCCTCAACCGAGGTCGTCTCGTAGAGGGTGACTTCCTCAATCACCTCGGTCTGCTCGAACCCCGCGTCGCGCATCCGGCTGATGATGCCGCCAAGGCCGGGATCGGGGTTCTCGACGCCGGCCGCTTCTGCGACGTCCACGGGGATGTACGAGTCGGCAAGCTGGACCAGGCGCTCACCGTCGTACATGTGCCGGGCACGGATCACGGTCTGAGCCGACGACTCGACGCCGAGAAGCTCAGCCACGTGCGCGGGCGCTGTGTCGCGACGGATCGCGGTTTCCACACGGGGCGCACCGCCCAGTCGCTTGATCTCGGTCTCGAACGCGCCACGACTTTCGCCGGCCTCGCGCCGCTCCGTGCGGTAGCGGTCCGTGGCGTCTCGGACGATGGCGGTGTTGCTGCTCACTTCGGTGTTCCTCTCAGACGGTCGGCAGGTCGATGGGCCACTCATAGCTGAGCGACCAGAGGGTGACCGGCATGACGTGCACGCAGACCTCTACGGCTCTGCCACTTTCGGTCAGGCCGACATGGGTGATCTCGTAGACCAACCTGTCGACCGAGACGCCGAGTTGCTCGGCTTCTTCCTTGCTCGGGGGTCGTACGTCGATGGACTCTCGGATGCTGGTCTGCTGAAAGCCGAGTTCGGCAAGGCGCGACTTGCTTCCGCCGTCGCCGGTGTCCTGCTGTTCAAGCTGCGTGCCGAACGCGACGTCGCCCGGGAAGTATGAGGTGGCCACCTGCACGACGGTGGCGTCGGCGCGCATGACACGCGCCCTCACGAGCGCCTTTGCCGAGTGGTGGATGTCAAGGATCTGAGCAACCCGCTTCGGGGGCCGCGCACGGCTGATCTCGGTTGCCGCAGACGACCTCATCCCGAGTCGGGCGATCTCTGCCGCGAACGCGCCCCGGGCGCCGGCTTCCTCGCGGGCCGACTTGATGTAGCGGCCCGTACCGTCTCGGTGGATCTTCCCGAGGATCGGGGATACGAAGGTGCCTTCACCCCGGCGGGAAATAATCAGACCCTCGTCTTCCAGCACGCGGTAGACGTCTCGTGCCGTCTGGTAGGCGACACCTTCCGATTCCTTGAGTTCCCGGACCTTGGGCAGCGCCGATCCCGGGGGGTACGCCCCCTGCTGGATCTTCGCGCGAAGCTCAGCGGCGAGCCGCTGCACCTTCGGCCCTTTGGCCTCATCCACGCATGACTCCCTTGCTCGTGTGACTCGTGGACCACAGTGTTACAGAACTAGTCCTAGAAGGGTAGCGGAGATCGCCACGCGGCCCGCAAGCGACTTCCAGGGCTTCTGAACTAGTTCTGTTGACACCTGCCTAGAGGCGTGCCTTAATCGTCTCAGCGCACCGCAGAACTAGTTCAGCGAAGCGCTAGAAGGGCCCTCCTTTGGGCTACTTCGAGCTGCACAACAACCGCAGAGCTCCCGGCGGTCTCGTGAGGACGAGAGCCCCTCTGAACAGGGGTTACCGCGCCGCCGGGGAGGGTCTGTTCCTTGAGAACTGCATAGGTGGGTCCCGTCTCCCCGAGTCGAAAAGACGGACCGCGCGGCACGAGCCGCGCCCTGTTGTCCCTGCTATCTGCGGGAGGTCGGCGTGAGCCGACGACAACCTAGGCGTCGCCGCGACGGACCGGCCGGCGGCGCCCGCACGACAAGCCGGTCCGTCTTCGGTTTCGCAGCGCTGATGCTGCGGCCGGTTGCCTCTCCCGCCCGTCCGACCTGCGCTTGATGCGCTGGTCGGACGGGCGGGAGTGCGGGGAGCCGGATGTTCCGACTTCAACGGCGAGCGGCTCCCGGGGTGCCTCCCGGGAGCCGCGACGGGCCGTTCCTACTGGAGAGGAACCAACCCAATGAGTCCCATCGTGACTGTCCAGGACGCCGTTACCGCGTTCGAGGACTGGATGGAGCCGACCGACGCGGAGTTGTCCGCGATCGAGGTCGAGATGCCGGTGATCCTGGCCGACGTCGAGTTGCTGGACGCGCAGATCGCGACGCTGGACCGCGTTCCGACCGTGCTGGACGCGCGGCGTCTGCGTCGGGCGCGGCGGCGGGCGCTGGCCGCGCGGGTCGAGCTGGCGAACCGGGGCGGCACGGTCGCGTCGGCGGTGGCCTGATGGCGGCCGTGTTCCGGGCGCAGATGTCCGTACGCAAGGGCCGGTGGCGCCTGTACGTGGCGCTGATGAACACGATCGCGCCGTGGCCGGAGTACGCGTTCGGCCCGCAGGTACCGACGTTCACGGACCGTGTGAACGCGCTCAGCGTCCTGGGGTTCGAGCCGCTGCCGGATGCCCGGTGGGAGTGGATCGAGGACAGTGAGGACCCCGACGACCCCGCGTCGCCGGTCGTCCTGATCGCCTCGGTCGACGTGCGTTCATGGCCGGGGGCGGGATCGTGAACGGTGTTCAGATCCGTTCGGCGGAACGGGCCCTGGCGGTGGGGACGTGGCTGATCGTGGGCGGCGCGATGCTGTACTCGGTCCTCACCGTCACCCCGCTCATGGCCGCCCACACCCCCGCCCGGTGGTCATGGACCGCGCCGATCCTCCCCCTGGTCGTCGACGCGGCGGTGGTCATCGTCGTGCGCCTGGACTCGGTCCTCGCCCGCCTCGGCGGGCACGGCGGACGCTGGCCCGTCGCGCTGCGGTGGATGACCGGCGGCATGACCCTCGCCCTCAACGTCGCGGACTCCGCACTGAAGAAAGACCTGGTCGGCGTGGCCGTCCACGCCGTCGCCCCGCTCCTGCTGATCGTCACCGCCGAGACCGGGCTCGCCTACCGGCGTGCGATCACCGCCGCCGTACAGGCGCTGGAAGAACGGCAGCGTGCGGAGCGCGAGCACGCCGAACAGGTGGTGCGGGAGCGGGAGGAAGCCGCCCGCCGGCAGGCGCGTGAGGAGCGCGAGCACGCGGCCAAGTTGGTGCGTGAACAGCGTGAACACGAAGCCTCCCTGGCTCGCGAGGCGGGTGAGCGTGAGGAGCGCCGGCGCCGTGAGGAGCGGGCCGACCAGGCCGCCCGTGAGGCTGCCGAGCGTGAGGCACTTGAACGCCGTGAACACGAGCGTGAACAGCGTGAACGCGACCGTGAACGCATCGAGCGGGAAGCCGCCGAACGCCGCGAGCGCGAGCGCCTGGCCCGCGAGGAACGTGAACGCGGTGAACGCGAGCGTGAACAGCGCGAGCGGGACCGTGAACACGCTGAACGCGAGGAGCGGTTGGAGCGCGAGCGCACCGCCCTGCTTCAGCGCGGTCCGGCGACCGTCAAGCTTCCCGGGGACCAGGCCCACGAGATCGTGAGCGCCGCGTTCACGCTCGGGCTGCCGGTGCGGTCGGCCGCGGAGCTGTGCGGCTGGTCGGTGGGCTGGGTCTCCACCCGCTACGCCGAACTCCGCGGTCCGGACGACGGCGGCGCCGAACTCGCGATCGCGAGCCGCTGATGGCCACGGTCCCGGTCTACCGCTGGCGCCTGGCCCCGGAGGGACTCGCCACTTACCGGCAGCTCCGCGCGCAGGGTCTTCGGCCCGGGGGTCAGGACGTGGTCGCGCAGATCGAGCGCCCGCGCCGCCGGCGTCCGCCCCTGGTCGGCTACCTCTACCGCATCGACGCCGCGAAGCCCGTCCGGCCGATGACGCCGGCGAAGTGGGCGGCGCTGGACAGGGCGAACACCGCCCGCCGCATCTGCCCGCAGTGCGGCACGGACGCCGGCTACGTCATCCCGCCCTCGCTCGGGATGTGCGCGCCGTGCGCCTTCCCCGAAGACCAGGCTGCGGCCTGACCTCCCCCCTTCTTCCACTCCTGTCAGGAGTTCTGCGTGTCCAACCGCACCCGTGCCCGCGCCGTGAAGTCGGCCGCGGGCGTCCACACCGTCAACATCCCCCGCCCGCGTGGCCGGCGCGGGGAACAGGTCGTCATCGTCGTCCCCGAACGCCCCACCCTCACCCGCCTCGCCGCCGGCTGGGCGGGCCACGCCCTGTGGAGCGCCCGCCGCACCCTCGCCCCGACCGCGCTCGCGCTGGCGGCCATGCCGCTGTCGGGCGTGCTGCACCTGCTGGCGTGGTGGTCGTCCCTCCTGCTGGCCCCGCTCGCCGTGGCCCCGGTGGTGTGGCTGCTGGTCATGCACCGGCGCCGCCCCGCGAAGGGATCGGTCGTCCTGTGGCGGGCCGGACTCGCCGCGCTCGCCACGGTCGCGGCCGTGTGGCTGAGCCTCGCGGCCGGCTTCGGCCCCCTCGCCGGACCCCTCCCGCTGCTGTGGCTGCTGACACTGATCGCCGCACAGGCCGTGTGGATCGCTGTTCGTCCCCGTCCGGCCCGTTCTGAGGAGAGCGTCTGATGGCCACCACCGGTTTCCCCGGCGGCGCGAACGGCGCCCAGGTCAAGAACTCCAGCAAGGTCAACAACAAGAGCTTCGGGGCCACGTTCTCCCCCGGGTTCACCGTCAACGTCAACGCCACCGGCGGCAAGAGCAACAGCGCCGGCGCCGCCGCCGGCGCACGGTCCGGCAGGCGGGGCGGGGTCCACCCCGAATCGCTCCTGCCCGCACCGGAGTTCACCTCGCCGGCGCAGGTGCGGCACTACTGCAACAGCCTGCGCGCCCTCTCCACCGGGCTGTCGTTCGAGCTGTCGATGGCCGCCGAGATCATGCAAGCGGTGCTGGCGCAGGTCCCCGACCCGAGCGGGCGGCCGTTCGGGTCGAGGATGCGGGCCCGCAAGGTGGCCCGCAAGCTCGCGAAGTCCGCCGACTCCTTCAAGGCCGCCGCCGTCAACGCCGCTGCCACCTACTCCCTGTTCCAGCAGGAGTTCCAGGAGGAGATCAACCGCGTCCGCCACCGCGCACGCCCCCGCAAGACCATCCAGATGAACTGGAACGACCAGTAGAAAGCGGGGTGTTCCGCCATGGCTGAACAGGACTCCGAGCGCCGGCACGAGGAACAGCTCACCGGCGCGTCCAACGCCTCCGGCGTCGGCGCCTACCTCTTCCACCGCGTCAAGCCCTACCTGCCCCCGTGGGTCGCGGTCGGCGGACTCGGCATCGCCGGCGCCGCCGGGTCCACGTTGTGGGAGGGATCGGCTGCTGCCGGCGTCGGCCTCACCCTCGCCTCGGTCGCGCTGACCGCCACGACGTGGTGGGCGGGGAAGTCGACGGGTGAGCAGCGCCGTCTGCACTCCGCGATCACCGTCGCCGCAGGATCGACGTGGGCGACGGCCGCATGCCTCGCCGGCCCCCTGGCCGGACCCATCCCCCACCTGTACGCGATGGGCGGCGCGGGCCTGGCCCTGTCGTGGAACATCCGCGCCGTGCTCCGCCGCAACGTCGACGGCACCGCCGAGGGCGCCGGGGACAAGGGGCTGCTGGAGAAGGTGGGTCTGGCCCGCACGACGCTGGGCACGGCGAAGGTGGAGCCGAACAAGGTCACCGTCCCCTACGCCCTCCCCGCCGGAGAGGGCACCAACGACGACATGGCCAAGGCGCTGCCGAGGATCGCGTCGGCGCTGGACGTCGCCCCGAACGCGGTGCGCTTCCGCCCCGACCCCGACTCCGCGCGCAAGGGCGAGCTGGTCATCGTCCCCGAGGACAAGCTGAAGGAAGTCGTGTGGTGGCCCGGCCCGTCCGCCCCCGGCGGCTCAATCGCCGAACCCCTGGTCATCGGCCGGTACGACGACGGCCGCGAACTCCAGCTCCCCGTGCTGGAAGCGCTGCACCTGCTCATCATGGGCGTCACCGGCTCCGGCAAGACCGAAGGCGCCCTCGACGTCCTCGCGGAAGTCCTCACCCGCCGCGACGTGATGGTGTGGCTGTCCGACCCCAAGCGCGGACAGGACCTCGGCGAGGCGTTCGGCGCCTGTGACTGGGTCGTCGACACCCCCGACAACGCGGCCGTGATGATCGAGGCCACCGCGCAGGCCGTCCCCGCACGCCAGAAGTGGCTGGGGGACCACGGCTACCGCTCCTGGTGCCCCGAAGCGGCCGACGTGCAGACCGACCCCGGGCACTCCTGCCGCACCGGTGGGGCGTGCGGGTGCGCGGGGATGCCGTTCCTGGTCACGTGGTTCGAGGAAGCCGCCAACACCCTGCGCGCCGTCGACGACGACGTGTTCACCGGCATCGCCCAAGAGGCACGGTCGGCGGGGGTGTGGCTGGTCATCTCCATGCAGCGCGCCTCCGGCTACCAGATCAGCACCGACACCCGCGCCTCCCTCCCCGCCTCCCTGTGCTTCGGCGTCGACGAACGCGACGCCGCGTTCGCCCTCCCGTCCGACGTCCTCGACGCCGGGGCGAACCCCGGGGCGTGGGGGAACAAGAAGCCGGGCTACTGCTACCTGGTCGCGCGGGGTGTCGACGACCCGCTGTGGTCGACCCCGTCCCGCACCTTCCGCAACGACCCCGTCGCCCTCGCCTGGGTCACCCGCGAGTTCGCCAGCGTCCGCGCCGACGTCGACCCCGTCACCGCCGGCGCCGCCGCCTCTATCGCCGGACAGCTCTACACCGGCCGCGACCGGACCGAGCACACCGGCCCTGTGCCCGCCGCGCGGCGGGAGTTGGAGGACACCGACGTGACCGAGGACGACGACACGACCAACGTACTCGTCGACCCCGAGGACGCCGGCATCGATCCTGAGGCCGAACTCCCTGACGACGAACCCGGCGACGACACCCCGATCTTCGGGCAGGAGTCGGGCCGCAAGCCGTCCCCGCAGGAGGCCCGTCGGCTGTTCGCGGACGCGCTCGCGGAGTTCGAGGCGAACGGCCAGATGATCGTGGGCCCGAAGGACTTCATCGAGTGGTGCGACCGCAACCGCCTCTCCCGCCCGTGGGTCTCCGAACGGTTGAAGGAAGCCGCCCTGGACGGCCGGCTGGAGCAGACGAACACCACC
>NZ_LIRL01000399.1 GCF_001419795.1 Streptomyces niveiscabiei | reverse complement strand
CGAGTTCGTGGGGGTCGGAGTCGGGGACGGCGACGGGGACTTGCTCGGGGACGGCGACGGCGAGGGCGAGTTGCTCGGGGTCGGGGAGGGACTCGGCGACGGGCTCGCCGTGACCGTCGGCTGGACGGCCGCGCCCTGCGTGGTCTGCAACTCGAACTTGGAGACCTTGGAGGAGACGCCGAACGTGTAGTCGGCCCAGATCTGCGCCGGGTAACCACCACCGTTGATACGGCCCTTGCCGGGGATGAGCCCGGTCGCGCCGGTCAGGGAGACCTGGTTGTGGTTCTTCGCGGACTCACCAAAGAGACCCACCGACGTCACCAGGTCCGGCGTATAGGCCGTGAACCAGGCGGACTTGTTGTCGTCGGACGTACCCGTCTTGCCCGCGACCTTCTGGCCGTCGCGGTTGGGGTTGTCCCGTACGGACGTCTTGGCCGTACCGTCGTCGACCACGCCGGTCAGGACGGAGGTGACCGTGTCGGCGGCCTCGCGGGTGATGACCTGTTCGCCGATCGGGTCCGGCTTGATGGTCATCGTGGAGGACTCGGCCTCCTCGATGATCGCCGGGGTGACCTTCCGGCCGTGGTTGTCGAGGGTGGCGTACACGCCGGCCATCTGGAGCGGGCTCGCGCCCATCGTGCCGAGGGTCTGCGCGGGGACGGCCTTGAGGTCGGTGGTGTCCATGCCCAGCGCCTTGGCCGTCTCCATCACCTTGTCCATGCCGACGTCCACGCCGAGCTGGGCGAACACGGAGTTGATGGACTTGTTCATCGCCGTCTGGATGGTGACCGGGCCGTAGTCCTCGTCGTCCTCGTTCTCCGGCGCGAAGCCGATCGCGCTGCCGACGACGGGACGCTTGCTGGTGCCGTCGTAGATGGAGTTCACGTTGATCGTGTCGCCGTCCTGCGTCTTCGCGTCGTGCGCGAGGGCGGCGGCGAGGATGACGGGCTTGAAGGTGGACGCCGGCTGGTAGTCGGTGCGGGTCGCGTTGTTGAGGTAGTGCTCCAGGTAGTCCGTGCCCCCGTACATCGCGACGACCTTCCCGGTCTTCGGGTCCACGGACGCGGCCCCGGCCTGGACGTCGCCGTCCACGGAGCGTTTCTTCGGGTCGAGCTTGCTGGTGAGCTGCTCCTTGACGGACGCTTCGAGGGCCGCCTGCTTCTTCTTGTCGATGTTGAGGGTGATGGTCCAGCCGCCGCGGACGATCAGGGCGTCGGCCTCGGACCGGTTGGCGGCCCGGCCGGTGGCGACGAGCTGCCGGGAGAGTTCCTTCTTCGCCGCGTCGACGAGGTAGCCGACCTGGCCCTTGTTGCCGGCGGCCGGCTTGGGTTCGAGCGGGATCGGGAACTTCATGGCGTCGCGCTTGGTCTTGTCCAGCCACTTCTGGCCGACCATGTTGTCCAGGACGTAGTTCCAGCGGGCCTGGACGAGCTTCTTGCCGGTCGGGGTGGCCGCCGCCCAGTCGTACTGGCTGGGGGCCTGGAGGAGGGCGGCGAGGTAGGCGCCCTGTTCGACGGAGAGGCGGTCGGCGTCGACGTGGTAGTACGCCTGGGCGGCGGCCTGGATGCCGTACGCGCCACGGCCGTAGTAGCTGGTGTTGATGTACCCCTCCAGGATGTAGTCCTTGGACTTCTGGCGGTCCAGCTTCAGGGAGATGACGATCTCCTGGAGCTTGCGGGTGACCGTCTGTTCCTGGGTGAGGTAGTAGTTCTTGACGTACTGCTGGGTGATGGTCGAGCCGCCCTGCGCGCCGCGCCCGGCGACGGTGTTGAGGATGCCTCGGGCGGTGCCCTTCAGGTCGATGCCGGAGTCCTGGTAGAAGGTCTTGTTCTCGGCGGCGACGAAGGTGCGCTGGACGTCCTTGGGGATCTTGGCGAGGGAGACGTTCTCGCGGTTGAGGTCGCCGTCGCGGGCGAGGATCGTGCCGTCGCTGTAGCGGATGACGTTGCTCTGCTTCAGCGCGTCGGCGTTCCCCTCCGGGATCCCGATCATCATGTACGCGACGATGAAGGTGCCGATGGTCAGGAGGCACACCCCGAGGAACGTCCCCAGGATCTTCTTCCAGGTGAACATCCTGCGCAGGAAGCTGCGGCCGTCCTTTTTCTTACCGCTTTTTTGCGCCGCGCGGCGCGCCGCCGCCCGGCCGCCGGGTATCGGCTCCGAGGCTGCGCCCGCCGGTATCGGCGCCTCCGGCCCCCGCTCCGAGCGTTCCCTGGGCGCCGCGCGGCGGCCACCGCGCTGTCGCGCACGTCTGTCGTCCGCTCGTCCCATGAGTCCGCTCGCTCCGCTTCCGTCTCGGCAGGTCAGCTCAGAAAACTAACATCGCTCTCTATGACAAAGGTCCGCCGATGCGGACTCTTACGGGCGTGATACTGAGCACCCGGACACAACGGCCCCCGGGGCCACACCCGTTCCTCCCCACCATTTTCGACGCTTCCGAACGCCCAAGGGTTGCCGCGAGCCAAAAAAGTGATATCACTTAGCTAGACCAACGCTAGTGACCTCGGGGGGACAACCCATGACCGAACAGACCATGACGGACAATCCGGTACGAGAGTTCCCGGCGCACAGCGTCGGCGGCGGCCTCGCCCTGTCGCTCGGGCTCCTCGGACTGTTCGGCGGCATCGGTACGGCGGTCGCGGCGGCCGGCGTCACGGCCGTCGCCGCCAAGGCCGTACTCATCGTCGGCGGCATCGTCATCGCCGTGGCCGCGCTCTTCACGCTCTGCGGGCTGAACATGATCGCGCCGGGAGAGGCGCGCGTCGTGCAGCTCTTCGGCCGGTACCGGGGGACGCTGCGGGACGACGGGCTGCGGTGGGTGAACCCGTTCTCCTCCCGGGCCAAGATCTCCACGCGGGTGCGCAACCACGAGACGCCCGTGCTGAAGGTCAACGACGCGTACGGCAACCCCATCGAGCTGGCCGCCGTCGTCGTGTGGCGGGTCGAGGACACCGCGCAGGCCAGCTTCGAGGTCGACAACTACCAGGAGTTCGTCTCCACGCAGACCGAGGCGGCCGTCCGGCACATCGCCATCGAGTACCCCTACGACGCCCACGACGAGGGCGGCCTCTCGCTGCGCGGCAACGCCGAGGAGATCACCGAGAAGCTCGCCGTCGAACTGCGCGAGCGCGTCGACACCGCCGGTGTCCAGATCATCGAGTCGCGCTTCACGCATCTCGCGTACGCTCCTGAGATCGCCTCCGCGATGCTTCAGCGGCAGCAGGCGGGCGCGGTCGTCGCGGCCCGGCGCGAGATCGTCGACGGCGCGGTGGGCATGGTCGAGGCGGCGTTGGCCCGC
>NZ_LIRL01000398.1 GCF_001419795.1 Streptomyces niveiscabiei | reverse complement strand
CGTCCTCGACGCCGGTCTGCGCCCGGTCGGGATCGGGGTCATGGGGGAGTTGTACCTCGGCGGGCACGGTCTGGCGCGCGGATACGTCGGGCGTCCGGGGCTGACCGCTGAGCGGTTCGTGGCCGACCCCTTCGT
This sequence comes from Streptomyces niveiscabiei, assembly GCF_001419795.1. Taxonomy (GTDB): domain Bacteria; phylum Actinomycetota; class Actinomycetes; order Streptomycetales; family Streptomycetaceae; genus Streptomyces; species Streptomyces niveiscabiei. The sequence goes on along the minus strand of NZ_LIRL01000398.1, from coordinate 5,756 downwards.
ACCCGGACAGCGCCTGTACCGCTCCGGTGACGTGGTGCGCTGGCGGGCCGACGGGCGGCTGGAGTTCCTGGGGCGTGGCGACGACCAGGTCAAGATCCGGGGCTTCCGCGTCGAACTCGGCGAGGTCGAGGCGGCGTTGGCCCGCTGCCCGGGGGTGGGCGGCGTCAAGGTCGTCGCCCGTGACCGGCGGCTCGCCGCCTATCTCGTGCCGGCGGCGGGGGCCGTGCTCGACACGGTGGCCGTACGGCAGGAGGCGGGCCGTGTCCTGCCGGAGTACATGGTGCCGTCCGCGATCGCCGTGCTGGACGAGCTGCCGCTGACCCCCAACGGCAAGGTCGACCAACGCGCCCTGCCCGAGCCCGAGTTCGCGAACCGAGCGCCGTACCTCGCCCCGCGCACCCCCGCCGAGGAGACCCTCGCCGGGATCTGGGCCGACGTCCTGGGCATCGAGCGGGTCGGCGTCCAGGACAGTTTCTTCGACCTCGGCGGCGACTCCATCCTCAGCATCCAGGTCGTCTCCCGCGCCCGCCGCGCCGGGCTCACGCTCTCCTCGCGGGACGTGTTCGTGGGGCAGACGGTCGAAGGGCTGGCGGCCGGTCTCGACGCCGTGCCCGAGAGAGCGAACCCCGCCGGTTCCCCCGTCGGTGAACTCCGGCCGACACCCGTCGGCGAGTGGTTCTTCGCGACCCACCCCGTCGCCCCGCACCACTTCGCGATGACCACGTCCTTCGTCCTCGCCCCCGGCACGGACGAACCCGCCCTGCGCGCCGCCGTCACCGCTGTCCTGACCCGGCACGACATGCTCCGCGCGACCTTCACACCGAACGGCACGCGGTGGACAGGGCGAGTCGAGGAGAGCACCGACATCGACGCGGTGTTCTCCGGGCACGACCTCGGCGACACCGGCGACCCCCGCGCACGGTGGGACGAGCTGCTCCGGGACGCCCAACGCGGTATGGACCTCCGGCGCGGCCCGCTCATCCGGGTGCTGTACGCCCGCGACACCTCCTGGCTCACCTTCGTCGCGCACCACCTCGTCATCGACGGCGTCTCCTGGCGTGTCCTCCTGGAGGACCTGGAGGACGCGTACGCACAGGCGAGCACCGGTTCACCCGTCACCCTCAGGCCCGCCACGACCTCCGTACGGCAGTGGGCCGACCGCCTCGGCTCCCATACGTCCCAAGGGGGTTTCGACGACCAGGCCGACCACTGGCGCGCCGCCCTCACCGGCGCCGACGCCGCGCTCCCCGTGGACCACCCGGGCGCCCCCAACACCGGCGCCGAACTCGACATGGTCGCCGTCACCCTCCCGCCCGAACAGACCCACGCCCTCCTGTACAGCGTCCCCGGCCGCTACCGCGGCCAGCTCAACGACGTCCTCCTCGCCGCCCTGGCGCGGGTGCTGGCCCGCTGGACCGGCCGCCCCCGCACGGTCGTCCACCTCGAAGGGCACGGCCGCGCCGACCTCTTCCCCGACGTGGACCTCTCCGGCACGGTCGGCTGGTTCACCTCGATCTACCCGGTCGCGCTGGAGACACCCCCCACGGACGACTGGGCGACGGCGGTCCGCGCGGTCAGACGCGCACTGCGCGCCGTCCCCGACCAAGGCGTCGGCTACGGCGCCCTCCGCCACCTCACCACCACCCTCGCCGGCCTCCCCGAACCCCAGATCAGCTTCAACTACCTGGGCCGCTTCGACCTCACCGCCGACCCCCTCCACGAACAGCCTCTCCTGGCCGCCGAGTTGGACGTCATCGGCCAGGACTACAGCCTCCAGGAACACCGCCCCCACCTCATCGACATCGGCGGCCTCGTCCAGAACGGCCGACTCACCCTCACCTGGTCCTACTCCCGCGCGATGTACGACCGTCCGACCGTCCGCCGGCTCGCCGGAGAACTGGCCGAGGCGCTGACCGAGTTCGCCACGGCCTGACCCTCAGGCCTGACCGGCGTGGCCGCCCGGCAGTGCTTCAGTGCGACTCCCGGCTGACCTCGCTCCCGCTGGACCCCAGCAGGAAGTCGAGGTCGGCCCCGGTGTCGGCCTGGAGGACGTGGTCGACGTAGAGGCGTTCCCAGCCCCGCCGGGGGCTCGCGAAGCCTGCTGTGGTGGTCTTGTTCGGTTCCCGGCGGGAGAGTTCCGCCTCGGGGACGTCGACCGTGATGCGGCGGGCCGGGACGTCCAGTTCGATGACGTCGCCGGTGCGGACCAGGGCCAGCGGGCCGCCCGCCGCCGCTTCGGGGGCGACGTGCAGGACGACCGTGCCGTACGCCGTGCCGCTCATGCGGCCGTCGCAGATGCGGACCATGTCGCGGACGCCCTGGGCCAACAGCTTCTTGGGCAGCGGCATGTTCGCCACCTCCGGCATGCCCGGGTAGCCCTTAGGGCCGCAGCCTCGGAGGACGAGGACCGAGTCGGCGTCCACGTCGAGGTCGGGGTCGTCGATGCGGGCGTGGAAGTCCTCGACGGAGTCGAAGACCACGGCCCGGCCCCGGTGTTGGAGGAGGTGGGGGGAGGCTGCCGCCGGTTTGAGCAGGGCGCCGTCGGGGGCGAGGTTGCCGCGCAGGACCGCGATGCCGCCCTCGGTGACGAGGGGTTCGGTGCGGGGGCGGATGACCTCGGCGTCCCAGACCGCGGCGTCGGAGAGGTGGGAGACCAGGGGGGTGCCGGTGACGGTCAGGGCTGTCGGGTCGAGGAGGTCCTGGACCTCGCGGAGGACGGCGAGGAGGCCGCCGGCTCGGTGGAAGTCCTCCATCAAGTACCGGCCGGCGGGCTGGAGGTCGACCAGGACGGGGACGCGGGAGCCGATGCGGTCGAAGTCGTCGAGGGTCAGGTCGATGCCCAACCGCCCGGCGATGGCGAGGAGATGGACGACCGCGTTGGTGGAGCCGCCGATCGCGGCGAGGGCGACGATCGCGTTGTGGAAGCTCGCCTTCGTGAGGAAGGTGCCGGGGCGGCGGTCGGCGGTGACCATCTCCACCGCCAACTTCCCTGTGCCGTGGGCGGCTTGGAGGAGTCGGCTGTCCGGTGCGGGAGTTCCCGCGACGCCGGGTACGACGGTCCCGAGCGCCTCGGCGACCAGGGCCATCGTGGACGCCGTACCCATCGTGTTGCAGTGCCCCTTGCTGCGGATCATCGCGGACTCGGAGCGGGTGAAGTCGGCTTGGGAGAGGGTGCCGGCGCGGACTTCCTCGGAGAGTTTCCACACGCCGGTGCCGCAGCCCAGCAGGGCGCCCTGGAACGTGCCGTTGAGCATGGGCCCGCCGGGGACGACGACCGCGGGGAGGTCGACGGAGGCCGCCGCCATGAGGAGCGAGGGGATCGTCTTGTCGCAGCCGCCGAGCAGGACGACGCCGTCGACGGGGTTGGCCCGCAGCATCTCCTCGGTGGCCATCGCGGCCATGTTCCGCCACAGCATCGCCGTCGGCCGCACCTGCGTCTCGCCGAGCGACACGACGGGCAGGTCGAGCGGGATGCCCCCGGCCTCGTAGACGCCGTTGCGGACGGACGCGGCGACCTCGTCGAGGTGCGCGTTGCACGGTGTGAGATCGGACGCCGTGTTGGCGATGGCGATCTGCGGGCGGCCGGTGAACGCGTCGTCGGGGACTCCCCGGCGCATCCACGCCCGGTGGATGTACGCGTTGCGGTCCTGGCCCTCGTACCACTGAGCGCTGCGGAGCGTCACCATGAAGCGCCTTCCAATAACCGACACGCAGGTCTAATCTTTGGAACGCCATGGAGCATACGCAGACGTACGACGGACCGACAGACCCCGGAGCCGACCGGCTCGTGGGCTCGGACCGGGTGCTCGCGGTCCTCAAGGAGCTCGCCCGCCACCCCGGCGGCGTCGGCCTGGACGAGCTGACGCGGGTGATCGGCAGCCCGAAACCGACCGTGCACCGCGCCCTGAGCGCCCTGCGCCGCGCGGGCCTCGCCGACCAGGACGCCCCCGGCCGGTACGTCCTCGGCGACGAGTTCCTGCGCATGGCGTTCGCGCACCACGAGGCCCGCCCCGACCACGTCCGCATCCGCCCGGTCCTCGAAGCCCTCGCGCACCGCTTCGGCGAGACCGCGCACTACGCCGTCCTCGACGGCCACGAGGTCGTCTACCGCGCCAAGGTCGACCCCCCGTCCGGCGCGGTCCGCCTCACCTCCACGATCGGCGGACGCAACCCCGCCCACACCACGGCCGTCGGAAAACTGCTGCTGGCAAGGGAGTTGACGACCCTCGCGGACGTCGAGGCGTGGATCGGCGACCGCACCCTGGAGCGCCGCACCCCCAGGAGCCGCTGCACGGCCGAGGAGCTGTACGCCGAACTGGCGGCGACCCGGCGGCGCGGCTACGGCCTCGACGACCAGGAGAACGAGACCGGCATCCACTGCCTCGCCCTGCCCGTGTACCTGACCTCGCCGTCCACCCCCTCGGGCGCGGTCAGCGTCAGCGGGCTCGCCTACCGCTCGCCCCTCGCGGCGATGACCGACGCCCTCGACGACATCCGTGCCCTGCTGCCGAGCTGACCTCTCAGGAGACGAACCCCCATGCACCTCATGCGAATCGGCGCCCCCGGCGCGGAGAAGCCCGTCGCCCGCATCGACGACGACACGTACGTCGAACTCGCCGACGTCGTCACCGACTTCGGCGAGGGTTTCTTCGGCGGCGGCGGAATCGACCGTATCCGCCCGGTAGTCGCCGAACGTGTCGCGGCCGGCCGGGTCTCCCGCTTCGCCGGGGAACGCGTCGGCGCCCCCATCGCCCGCCCGCACCAGATCCTGTGCATCGGCCTCAACTACCGTGACCACGCGGCCGAGTCGGGCATGGCCGTCCCCGACGAGCCGATCCTCTTCACGAAGTCCCCGAACACGCTGATCGGCCCGAACGACGACGTCCGCATCCCGCGCGGCTCCACCAAGACCGACTGGGAGGTGGAACTCGGCATCGTCATCGGCAAGCGCACCAGCTACCTCGACTCGGTGGCCGACGCCCGCGACGCGATCGCCGGGTACGTCGTCGTCAACGACGTCAGTGAGCGCGCCTTCCAGCTGGAGCGCGGCGGCCAGTGGGCCAAGGGCAAGTCCGCCGAGACCTTCAACCCGGCCGGACCCTGGCTCGCCACCGCCGACGAGATCGACGACGTCCTCGCCCTCGACATGTGGCTCGACGTCAACGGGCAGCGCCGCCAGACCGGCAACACCAAGACGATGATCTTCGACCCGTACGTCATCGTCCACTACCTCAGCCAGTTCCTCACCCTGGAGCCCGGCGACCTCATCAACACCGGCACCCCGCCCGGCGTCGGCATGGGCCTCACCCCGCCCGTCTACCTGAAGCCCGGCGACACGGTGGAGCTCGGCATCACCGGCCTCGGCACCCAGCGCCAGCACGTCATCGCGCCCCGCTGATGCGCGCGTTCGTCCTCACCGCCCCGGGCGCGTACGAGGTCGCCGACCTCCCCGCGCCCGAGGCGGCACCCGGCGAGGTCGTCGTGGACGTCGAACGCGCCGGGGTCTGCGGCACCGACGTCGAGTTCTACACCGGCCACATGACCTACCTCCACCAGGGCCACGCCGCCTACCCGCTGCGCCCCGGCCACGAGTGGTGCGGACGCGTGACGCAGGCCGGCCCCGGCGTCGACCGCGCCTGGCTCGGGCGCCGCGTCATGGGCGACACCATGCTCGGCTGCGGGGACTGCCGCCGCTGCCGGCGCGGCCACCAGCACGTGTGCGACCGACGCCAGGAAGTCGGCGTACGGGGCGGGAG
>NZ_LIRL01000397.1 GCF_001419795.1 Streptomyces niveiscabiei | reverse complement strand
TGGTGGAGCGGGCGCGGGCGGTGTGAGGGGGTTGTCGTGCAAGCGGTTGCACAACTCGCGGCGCAGCAAAAGGCGTAACCGGTTGCACAACTCCCGGCCCGCACCGGACGTCGCCCCCACGGGGTGGTGCCGCGCCGACACGGCACCACCCGCGCGTCCCCGGTCCTGCGAGGCCGGGGCCGCCGCTCTCGTCGGCGTGGCTCAAGTTTCAAGGACCACAGGTGTGTTCACCAGGGTTGCAAGGGGTTGCAACGAGCCTGTAGAGGGACGTGAACACATCCGGATACCGGGCCGGGGCGGCAGGATGGGAAGACCGGCCGCCGCACACCCGGGCAGCCGGCACCCGACCCTGTCCACCCTGTCCACCTTCTCCCACCTTCTCCACCTCACGTCGTCTCCGGAGGCACCCGTGGCGAATCCGCCGATGAAAGCGGCGCGGAACGCGACCGCCGTCCGTGTCCCCGGCGAGCGGCGGTCCCGTCCGCGCCAGGTGATCGAGCAGTCCTGGACGAGGGTCCTGGGACGCGGCGTGAACCCCGAACACGACTTCGCGCCCGGCCTGTTGGCGCCGGACGAGGTCCGCAGGCGGCGGGCCGAGTCCCCGCTCAGGGAGGTCGTCCCGGTGCTGCGCGCGGGCCTGCTCCCGGCGGCGGACGACGCCCGGCACATCATGATCGTGGCCGACGGCGAGGGCCGGGTGCTGTGGCGGGAGGGCTGCTCGCCGGTGCTGCGCAAGGCGGACGAGGTGGGCCTCGGCCTCGGCGCGGACCTCAGCGAGGAGGTCGCCGGCACGAACGGTGTGGGCACCCCGGCGGTCGAACGCCGCCCGGTACAGGTGTTCGCCGGGGAGCACTTCGTCCGCTCACTGACCCATCTGACCTGCGCGGGCGCCCCCATCACGGACCCGAGGGACGGCCGGCTGCTCGGTGTGGTCGACGTGAGCGGCCCGCAGGAGTCCGTGCACCCGGCGACGCTGGCATGGGTGGAGTCGGTGGCGAAGCTCGCCGAGGCGCGGCTGCGGGAGACGCACCTCGGTTCCCTGCAACGCCTGCGCGCGGTGGCCGCCCCGGTGCTGGCGCGGCTCGGCGGCCGGGCGGCGGTCGTGGACCGGGACGGCTGGACGGCGGCGGTGACGGGGATGCCGTACGCGCAGCGGATCACGCTGCCCAAGTCGGCGCCGGAGGGCATGGGTTGGGTGCCGGCGCTGGGGCTGTGCGCGCTGGAGCCGCTGGACGGGGGCTGGTTGGTGCGGGCGGTGGAGCCGGGCGGGGGCCGGGGCCATGGTGCGCGGATCGCGCTGGACCTGTCCCGGCGGCGGCGCTGGTCGGTGACCGTGTCGGGCGGCGCGGGCTCCTGGTCGCAGGAACTCAGCCCGCGGCACGCGGAGTTGCTGTACCTGCTCGCGGTGCACCCGGCGGGGCGCAGCGCGGCGGAGCTGGCCCAGGAGGTGTTCGGGGACCCGGCGCGGACGGTGACGGTGCGTGCGGAGATGTCGCGGATACGGCGCTATCTCGGGGAGTTCCTGGAGCACCGGCCGTACCGGTACCGGGAGGACGCGGAGGTGGCCGTCCTGCTGCCGGACCAGCCGGGGGACCTGCTCCCGCACTCGGCGTCGTCGGCGGTGGGGCGGGCGCGGACCTCGTCGTCGTAGCGGGCCGTCGGCGGGAGACGTCGCAGAAAACCCTTGCACAACAAGGGAGTCGGCATAGGGATATCCCTCGGAATCCCCTTCGCACACGCTTTCCGCACATCCTTTGCCGGGTCTTCCTCCCGGGTGCGGCCCGTCTGCCGTAGAGTCCCTTACGGGTCACCCCACCTGCTCCTCGGTCAACGCACGGATCAACAGGCGCAGTTGGCCCGCCCTGGGAGGACGTAATGACGCAACGTGGCCGCCACCGCCGGCGCCGTAGGGGAAGAGCGCTGCGCGGGTTCCTCGCCGGGACCGCTCTCGCCCTGACCGCCGCCGCGACGATCGTCAGCGCTTCGCAGGCGACGGTCTCGGACGTGCCGGGCGCGCTGAAGCAGGCGGAGGTCACAACTGCCCTGCGGATGACGGAGGATCTGGTCCCGCGGCAGTCCCTGGACCGGCTCGCGGCGGGCATGGGCCGTCCGGTCGGGGTGAGTTCGGTGCTGGAGGCCGGTGACCGGCTGCTGCGCGACTCCGCCGACTGCACGGCGGCCGAGCGCGGCCAACTCCCCGTCGCTCCCGAGCCGGTGACCTCGTACTGCTGGGACGCCTCGGACACGCGCGGCTGGCGGGCGGGCGCGGTGACGACGTCCGGGGACGCGGACGACGACGGGGTGTGGGGCACGAACCGGGTGATCCTCTCCGGCTGGTCGCAGGCGAGCGGGCTCGCGCGGGTCGCGTTCGTCGACGCGAACAACCCCGACCGGCTGACGTACTCGTGGGTCCTGCTCGCCGTACCCGTGGACGACGGGAACGACTTCCGTCCGGTCTCCTCCCGGCTGTCCGGGATGGTCTGGTACCAGGACAAGCTGCTGGTCACCGCCGACGGCGGGGACGGCGCGGCGCTGTACGTCTTCGACATGAACCGCATCCAGCGCGCCTCGGTGGACGGCGACGCGGTCGGCCGGGTGGCCGGCGGCTGGTCGGCGCACCGGGCGCGCTTCGTGCTCCCGGCGGTCGGCACGTACCGGCTGGGCGCGGGCTCCCCGCGTCCCTCGACGATCTCGCTGGACCGCAGCACGGTCCCCGACAGCCTGGTCGCCGGCGAGTGGACGACGCACGGCGACACGACCCGCCTGTGGCGCTACGCCCTCAGCTCCCTGCCCGACCGCACGGGCCTGCTGGCCGCCGACTCGTACGGCCGCGTCGCGGCGACCGAGGCGTACCGCACCGAGGTGAAGGGGGCGCGCGGCGTCCTCTCCCGCGACGACGCCTGGTACGTCAGCCAGGCGCCCGGCGAGGGCCACGCGCACGGGACGCTGTGGCGGCAGGACACGGAGGGGACGTCGGCAGCGGAGTGCGACGGCGTGGCCGACCACGCCTGCTGGAGCGGCGCCCCGCAGTCCCTGTCGTACTGGGCGGCGACCGGCGAGGTGTGGTCCCAGTCGGGCCGCACGCTGTTCGCGATGCCGCTGGCGTCGGTGGACCGGGCGGCGAAGAGGCAGTGGAGCGACGACGCGTCGTAAGCGTTTACTGTGCGTTGCTCCAAGGAGCGGCAGGTCATCGACAGATCTCGCGTCCGGATGATTGCCTGGCCCCATGAGCAACATCCCCGTCACCACCTGGTCCCTGGAGCAGTCCGCGCCGACCGACCTCCTCCCCGCGCCCGCCCCGGAGGGCGATGTGCGGGTGGCGCGCGCGGCCGTCCCGTCGCCGGAGTTCAGCCGGTTCCTGTACGCCTCGGTCGGCGGGGACATCCGCTGGATCGACCGGCTCGCCTGGTCGTACGACCGCTGGCGCGAGCACCTGGAGCGTCCGGGTGTCGAGACGTGGGTGGCGTACGAGCGGGACACTCCGGCCGGGTACGTGGAGCTGGACCCGCAGGAGGACGGCGCCGTGGAGATCGTGTACTTCGGCCTGCTCCCGGCGTTCCGGGGCCGCCGGATCGGCGGTCACCTCCTGTCGTACGGGGCCGCGCGGGCCTGGGACCTCGCGGAGCGGTGGCCGCAGCGGACGCCCACGAAGCGGGTGTGGCTGCACACGTGCAGCCTGGACGGGGAGCACGCGCTGGCGAACTACCAGCGCCGGGGCTTCCGGCTGTACGACACCGAGGTCAGGGAGCAGGCCGAGGTCCCGGCGCCGGGCCCCTGGCCAGGCGCATACCCGGCCTGACCTGCGCCGACAAGCCCTCGTACGGCGCATGTGACCGATTCCACCCGCGTCTCATCCAACGAGACACGAGTGTCCGTATGCCGGATGAAGCTGGACTGTGTCCAGAACGCCGTGCCACGCTTTCCACCATGTCCGGAACTGGAATCGCATTGGTGAGTCGGCGGCACGTCGATCTCTGCCGCATGTCCAGCGCCATCTGTCCGGCGAGCTGACGAGCCGCGTCGCAGCTGTTCCCGCCCTTCCGTCTGTCCTGCGCCCACTCTCCTGACGTGCTGGGATCACCCAGGTCAGAGCCGCATTCGCCTGTCTTGAAGGACGTACATAACCATGGCCGCCACCCCGCAGAACCCTGCCGCCGCAGCGTCCCGTCGCAAGGTGAGCCGTCACCGCGGCGAGGGTCAGTGGGCCGCGGGGCACTTCACCCCGCTGAACGGCAACGAGCAGTTCAAGAAGGACGACGACGGTCTCAATGTGCGGACACGCATTGAGACGATCTACTCCAAGCGCGGCTTCGACTCGATCGACCCGAACGACTTGCGCGGCCGGATGCGCTGGTGGGGGCTGTACACCCAGCGCAAGCCCGGGATCGACGGCGGCAAGACCGCGATCCTGGAGCCGGAGGAACTGGACGACAAGTACTTCATGATGCGCGTCCGCATCGACGGCGGCCGGCTCACCACGCAGCAGCTGCGGGTGATCGGCGAGATCTCGCAGGAGTTCGCGCGCGGCACCGCCGACCTGACGGACCGTCAGAACGTGCAGTACCACTGGATCCGCATCGAGGACGTCCCCGAGATCTGGAACCGCCTTGAGGCGGTGGGGCTTTCGACGACCGAGGCGTGCGGCGACTGCCCGCGTGTCGTGATCGGCTCGCCGGTCGCGGGGATCGCCGAGGACGAGATCATCGACGGCACCTGGGCGATCGACGAGATCAACAAGCGGTACATCGGCAGCAAGGAGTTCTCGAACCTGCCGAGGAAGTTCAAGTCGGCGATCTCGGGCTCGCCGCTGCTCGACGTGGTGCACGAGATCAACGACATCGCGCTCGTCGGCGTCGTCCACCCCGAGCACGGCCCCGGTTTCGACCTGTGGGTCGGCGGCGGACTCTCCACGAACCCCAAGATCGGGGTACGGCTCGGCGCGTGGGTCCCGCTCGATGAGGTCCCGGACGTCTGGGCGGGCGTCGTCGGCATCTTCCGCGACTACGGCTACCGCCGCCTGCGCACCCGCGCCCGCCTGAAGTTCCTGGTCGCGGACTGGGGCCCGGAGAAGTTCCGCCAGGTCCTGGAGGACGAGTACCTCAAGCGCAAGCTGGTCGACGGCCCCGCCCCGACCGAGCCGCTCCAGCGCTGGCGCGACCACGTGGGCGTGCACCGGCAGAAGGACGGCAACTTCTACGTCGGTTTCGCGCCGCGCGTGGGCCGGGTGGACGGCGCGACGCTGGCGAAGATCGCGGACCTCGCGGAGGCGCACGGCTCGGGCCGGGTGCGGACCACCGTCGAGCAGAAGATGATCGTCCTGGACGTCGCGGAGGACCAGGTCGAGTCGCTGGTCGAGGCCCTGGAGGCGCTGGACCTCAAGGCCCGCCCCTCGACGTTCCGGCGGGGCACGATGGCCTGCACCGGCATCGAGTACTGCAAGATCGCGATCGTCGAGACGAAGGCGCGCGGCGCCTCCCTGATCGACGAACTGGAGCGCAGGCTCCCGGAGTTCGACGAGCCGCTGACCATCAACCTGAACGGCTGCCCGAACGCCTGCGCGCGTATCCAGGTGGCGGACATCGGTCTCAAGGGCCAGTTGGTCACCGACGAGAACGGCGAGCAGGTCGAGGGGTACCAGGTGCACCTCGGCGGCGCGCTCGGCCTCGACGCCGGGTTCGGGCGCAAGGTCCGTGGCCTGAAGGTCACTTCGGCCGAGCTGCCGGACTACGTGGAGCGTGTGCTGACCCGGTTCCAGGAGCAGCGCGAGGACGGCGAGCGGTTCGCGGCGTGGGCGGCGCGGGCCTCGGAAGAGGCGCTGTCATGAGTGAGCGCGCGGCGCCCTTCTACTGCCCCTACTGCGGCGACGAGGACCTCCGTCCGAGCGAGGAAGGTCACGGCGCCTGGGAATGCGCGGCGTGCAGTCGCGCATTCCAGTTGAAGTTCCTCGGGCTGCTCTCCCGGGGGCTTCGACGGGCCGACAACGGAGGGGACCAGATATGACGACCACTCAGAAAGCGCGCACCGACGACGAGTTGAGGGAACTGGCCGAGCAGGCGGGCCGCGACCTGGAGGACGCCTCCGCGCTGGAGATCCTCCAGTGGGCGGTGGACACCTTCGGCGACGGCTTCTGCGTGACGTCCTCCATGGAGGACGCGGTGGTCGCCCACCTGGCCTCCCGGGTCCGCAAGGGCGTCGACGTGGCCTTCCTCGACACCGGCTACCACTTCCCCGAGACGATCGGCACCCGCGACGCGGTCGAGGCCGTGATGGACGTGAACGTCATCACCCTGACGCCCCGTCAGACGGTCGCCGAGCAGGACGCCGAGTACGGCCCTCGACTCCACGACCGCGACCCCGACCTGTGCTGCAAGCTGCGTAAAGTCCAGCCGCTGGAGCAGGGATTGACGGCGTATCAGGCGTGGGCGACGGGCCTGCGCCGCGACGAGTCGCCGACCCGGGCGAACACCCCGGTGGTCGGCTGGGACGCCAAGCGCCGCAAGGTGAAGGTCTCCCCCATCGCCCGCTGGACGCAGGACGACGTGGACGCGTACGTCCTCGAACACGGCGTGCTCACCAACCCGTTGCTGATGGACGGCTACGCGTCCGTCGGCTGCGCCCCCTGCACGCGCCGCGTCCTGGAGGGCGAGGACGCGCGCGCCGGGCGCTGGGCGGGGCGGGCCAAGACCGAGTGCGGGCTGCACGGATGACGACGAATCAGGAGAGCGACGTGACGACCGGAGCCACCGTCTGGCTCACGGGTCTGCCGAGTGCCGGCAAGACCACCATCGCGTACGAGCTGGCCGGGCGGCTGCGGGCCGAGGGCCACGCCGTCGAGGTCCTGGACGGCGACGAGATCCGCGAGTTCATCTCGGCGGGCCTCGGCTTCAGCCGCGAGGACCGGCACACCAACGTGCAGCGCATCGGCTTCCTCGCCGGGCTCCTCGCCCGCAACGGCGTGAAGGTCCTGGTCCCGGTGATCGCGCCGTACGCGGACAGCCGCGAGGCCGTCCGCAAGCGCCACCAGGAGGGCGGGACACCGTACTTGGAAGTGCATGTGGCAACTCCGGTCGAGGTGTGCTCCGTTCGGGACGTCAAGGGCCTGTACGCCAAGCAGGCGGCGGGTGAACTCACCGGTCTGACCGGCGTGGACGACCCGTACGAGGCTCCCGAGTCGCCCGACCTCAGGATCGAGTCGCAGGACCAGACCGTGCGGGAGTCCGCCGCGTCGGTGTACGCGCTGCTCAGCGAAAGGGGACTGGTGTGACCACCGTCGCGACGGTTACCGAGGGGACGTACGCCCTCTCGCATCTGGACGCCCTCGAATCGGAGGCCGTGCACATCTTCCGCGAGGTCGCGGGGGAGTTCGAGAACCCGGTGATCCTGTTCTCGGGCGGCAAGGACTCCATCGTCATGCTGCATCTGGCGCTGAAGGCGTTCCGTCCGGCGGCGGTCCCGTTCTCGCTGCTGCACGTCGACACCGGGCACAACTTCCCGGAGGTGCTGGAGTACCGGGACCGTGTCGTCCAGGAGCACGGCCTGCGGCTGCATGTGGCGTCCGTGCAGGACTACATCGACCGCGGGGTCCTCAAGGAGCGTCCCGACGGGACCCGCAACCCGCTCCAGACGCTGCCGCTGACGGAGAAGATCCAGGCGGAGAAGTTCGACGCGGTGTTCGGCGGCGGGCGCCGGGACGAGGAGAAGGCGCGCGCGAAGGAGCGGGTGTTCTCGCTGCGGGACGAGTTCTCGCAGTGGGACCCGCGGCGCCAGCGCCCGGAGCTGTGGAACCTGTACAACGGGCGGCACGCGCCGGGTGAGCACGTACGCGTCTTCCCGCTGTCCAACTGGACCGAGCTGGACGTCTGGCAGTACATCGCCCGCGAGGGCATCGAGCTGCCGCAGATCTACTTCGCGCACGAGCGCGAGGTGTTCGCGCGGTCCGGGATGTGGCTGACGGCCGGCGAGTGGGGCGGCCCGAAGCCGTCCGAGACGGTCGAGAAGCGGCTCGTGCGCTACCGCACGGTCGGAGACATGTCCTGCACGGGCGCGGTCGACTCGGACGCGGTGACGCTGGAGCAGGTCATCGCCGAGATCGCGGCGTCCAGGCTGACCGAGCGGGGGGCCACGCGCGCCGACGACAAACTGTCGGAGGCCGCGATGGAGGACCGCAAGCGCGAGGGGTACTTCTAAAGATGAGCACCACACTCCCCGACACCGCCCTCACGGAGACGACGCTGTTGCGGTTCGCGACCGCCGGTTCCGTGGACGACGGCAAGTCCACCCTCGTGGGCCGACTGCTGCACGACTCCAAGTCGGTACTGGTGGACCAACTGGAGGCCGTGGAGCGGGCGTCGGCCTCGCGCGGCCAAGACGCCCCGGACCTCGCCCTGTTGACGGACGGCCTGCGTGCCGAGCGCGAGCAGGGCATCACGATCGACGTGGCGTACCGCTACTTCGCCACCGCCGTACGCCGGTTCATCCTCGCCGACACGCCCGGCCACGTGCAGTACACCCGCAACATGGTGACGGGTGCCTCCACGGCCGAGCTGACGGTGATCCTCGTCGACGCCCGCAACGGCGTCGTCGAGCAGACCCGCCGGCACGCGGCGATCGCGGCCCTGCTGCGCGTCCCGCACGTCGTCCTCGCCGTCAACAAGATGGACCTGGTCGACTACCAGGAGGGCGTGTTCGCCGCGATAGCCGAGGAATTCACCGCGTACGCCACCGAGTTGGGCGTCCCGGAGGTCACCGCGATCCCGATCTCGGCGCTGGCCGGCGACAACGTCGTGGAACCGTCCGCGAACATGGACTGGTACGGCGGCCCGACGGTCCTCGAACACCTCGAAACCGTCCCCGTCGCCCACGACTTGGCGCACTGCCACGCGCGGCTGCCCGTGCAGTACGTGATCCGCCCGCAGACCGCCGACCACCCCGACTACCGGGGGTACGCCGGTCAGATCGCCGCCGGTTCGTTCCGCGTCGGCGAGCCGGTCACCGTCCTGCCCTCGGGCCGCGCGACCCGCATCGCCGGAATCGACCTGCTGGGCACGGCAGTTGAGGAAGCCTGGACGACGCAGTCGGTGACGCTCCTCCTGGAGGACGACATCGACGTCTCGCGCGGCGACCTGATCGTCCCCAGCAAGGACGCCCCCGCGACCACGCAGGACGTGGAGGCGACCGTCTGCCACGTCGCCGACCAGCCGCTGACCGTCGGGCACCGCGTCCTGATCAAGCACGGCACGCGCACGGTCAAGGCGATCGTCAAGGACATCCCCTCCCGCCTCACGCTCGACGACCTGTCCCTGCACCCGCACCCGGGACAGCTCGTCGCCAACGACATCGGCCGCGTGAAGATCCGTACGGCGGAGCCGCTGCCGGTCGACTCGTACGCGGACTCGCGCCGCACCGGCTCGTTCATCCTGATCGACCCGGCCGACGGCACGACCCTCACGGCCGGCATGGTCGGCGAGTCGTTCGCCGCGCCGGAGCCCGTCAAGGACGCGTCGGACGACGACGGTTGGGACTTCTGACGATGACTCAGGACGACTTCTACTCGACGTTCGCGAAGGAGGGTGGCCGCGTCGGCAGCGGCGCCCTCGGCAGCGGGCAGGGCGGGGTGGCCCGATGTGCGTGATGACGTACGCGCACCGCTCGCGCGCCCTGTCCCCCCACCGGACGTCCCGACATCGACGAAAACGCCCTGCCGAACTCCCGGCCACGACCTGAGAGACCGTGACCCGCCGGGCCAACGAGAGGAACCCCTCCCGTGCCTGCCTCCCGCTCGTCCCTCACCCGCCGCACCTTGATAGCGGCAACCGCCCTCCCCCTCCTGGCACTTGCCGCCTGCGGCTACGGCTCCCAGGCCAAGGACACGCCCTCGGAGCAGAAGGTCGCCGCCGGGGCGGAGAAGGTCGACGGCCTCGACTCCGTCAAGATCGGCTACTTCGGCAACCTGACCCACGGCACCGCGCTGGTGGGCGTGCAGAAGGGCTTCTTCCAGAAGGCGCTGGGCGCGACGAAGGCGTCGTACTCGACCTTCAACGCGGGACCCTCGGAGATCGAGGCGCTCAACGCGGGCTCCATCGACATCGGCTGGATCGGCCCCTCCCCCGCGATCAACGGCTACACCAAGTCGGACGGCAAGAGCCTGCGGATCATCGGCGGTTCGGCGTCGGGCGGGGTCAAGCTGGTCGTGAACCCGGCGAAGATCACGTCGGTCGCGGACGTCAAGGGCAAGAAGATCGCCACCCCGCAGCTCGGCAACACGCAGGACGTGGCGTTCCTCAACTGGATCGCCGAGCAGGGCTGGAAGGTCGACGCGCAGAGCGGCAAGGGTGACGTGTCCGTCGTCCGCACCGACAACAAGGTGACGCCGGACGCCTACAAGTCCGGTTCCATCGACGGCGCGTGGGTGCCGGAGCCGACCGCGTCGAAGCTGGTCGCCGAGGGCGCGAAGGTGCTGCTCGACGAGGCGTCGCTGTGGCCGGACAAGAAGTTCGTGATCACGAACATCATCGTGTCGCAGAAGTTCCTCACCGAGCACCCGAAGGCCGTCGAGGCGGTGCTGAAGGCGTCGGTCGACACCAACAAGTGGATCAACGCGAACCCGGCCGAGGCGAAGGCCGCCGCCAACGCCCAGTTGAAGATCGACTCGGGCAAGGCGCTCCCGGCGAACGTCCTCGACCCGGCGTGGGCGTCGATCCAGTTCACCGACGACCCGCTGGCCGCCACCCTCAACACCGAGGCGGAGCACGCGGTCAAGGCCGGTCTCCTCGACCGGCCGAAGCTGGCCGGCATCTACGACCTGACGCTCCTGAACAAGGTGCTGAAGGCCGCGGGCGCCACCACGGTCGCCGACGCCGGTCTCGGCGTCAAGTAAGCCCGGATTCCCCCGAGTTCCCAGGAGGTGACGATCATGGCAACCGCTCTCGCCAAGGCCGCCGACGCCACGTCGGTGGAGCACGCGGCCCGTATCGAGCACGTCTCGAAGTCCTTCGCCGGACCCGCCGGGCAGCAACTCGTCCTGGACGACATCACGCTGGATGTCGCGCCGGGCGAGTTCGTCACCCTCCTGGGGGCCTCGGGCTGCGGCAAGTCGACCCTGCTCAACCTGGTGGCGGGCCTCGACAAGCCCTCCGCCGGCACCATCACGACCGACGGGCGCCCGGCTCTGATGTTCCAGGAGCACGCCCTGTTCCCGTGGCTCACCGCGGGCAAGAACATCGAACTCGCCCTGAAACTCAGGGGAGTTCCGAAGAGCGAGCGCCGCACCCGCGCCGAGGAACTGCTGGAGCTGGTGCGGCTGAAGGGTTCGTACGGCAAGCGCGTCCACGAACTCTCCGGCGGTATGCGCCAGCGCGTCGCGATGGCCCGAGCGCTCGCCCAGGACAGCCAACTCCTGCTGATGGACGAGCCGTTCGCCGCGCTCGACGCCATCACCCGGGACGTCCTGCACGACGAACTGACCCGGATCTGGGCCGAGACGGGCGTGTCCGTCCTGTTCGTCACGCACAACGTGCGCGAGGCGGTGCGGCTCGCGCAGCGCGTCGTCCTGCTGTCGTCGCGGCCCGGCCGGGTGGCCCGCGAATGGACCGTGGACATCCCGCAGCCGCGCCGCATCGAGGACGCGCCGGTCGCCGAACTGTCCCTGGAGATCACCGAAGTCCTGCGTGGGGAGATCCGCCGTCATGGCCAGCACTGAGACCACCGCGGAGAAGGAGACCGCCGGTCTCGGCGGTCTGGAGGCGGGCCTCGACGCGCTGGAGTCGTCCGCGGCGAGCCGTACGCCGTTCCTCGTCACCTTCCGGACGAAGATCCTGCCGCCGATCGTCGCCGTCGTCCTGGTGGTCCTCGTCTGGCAGGCGCTGATCACCTTCAAGGTCGTCGACGACCCGACGAAGCTGCCCTCGCCGTCCGACGTGGGCGCGGAGTTCAAGAGCGCCTGGCTGGAGGGGCGCCTCCTGGACTACATCTGGACCAGCGTCTCGCGCGGCCTGCTCGGCTTCCTCTTCGCGCTCGCCATCGGCACCCCGCTCGGACTCCTCGTGGCCCGGGTGAAGTTCGTGCGCGCCGCGATCGGGCCGATCCTGTCCGGCCTCCAGTCGCTGCCGTCGGTGGCGTGGGTGCCGCCGGCCGTGATCTGGCTGGGCCTGAACAACTCGATGATGTACGCGGTGATCCTGCTCGGCGCGGTCCCGTCCATCGCCAACGGCCTGGTGTCCGGCATCGACCAGGTGCCGCCGCTGTTCCTGCGGGCCGGCCGTACGATGGGCGCGACAGGGCTGAAGGGCGCCTGGCACATCGTCATGCCGGCCGCCCTGCCCGGCTACTTGGCGGGCCTCAAGCAGGGGTGGGCGTTCTCCTGGCGGTCGCTGATGGCCGCCGAGATCATTGCCTCCTCGCCCGATCTCGGCATCGGTCTCGGCGCGTTGCTGGAGAACGGCCGCAACGCCAGTTCCATGGCGATGGTGTTCGAGGCGATCGTCCTCATCCTGTTCGTCGGCATCGCCATCGACCTGCTGATCTTCAGCCCGCTGGAGCGGTGGGTGCTGCGCAGCCGCGGCCTGCTGGTGAGGAACTGAACTCCCATGCCGGTACTCCTCGTTGTCGCCCACGGCAGCCGCGATCCGCGGCACGCGGCGACCGTCCACGCGCTGGTGCGGCGCGTGCGGTCGCTGCGGCCGGGGCTGCGCGTGGAGACCGGCTTCCTCGACTTCAACACCCCTTCCGTCCCTGAGGTGTTGGAGTCCCTGGCGGCCGAAGGCGTGCGGGACGTGGTGGCGTTGCCGCTGCTGCTGACCCGCGCCTTCCACGCCAAGGCGGACATCCCGGCGGTGCTGGCGGACGCGCCCGCCTCGCTGCGGATCCGCCAGGCGGCGGTCCTCGGCCCGTCGCCGCTGCTGGTGTCGGCGCTCGAACGCCGCCTGTACGAGGCGGGGTTGACGCCCGCCGACAAGTCCTCGACCGGGGTCGTGCTGGCCTCGGCGGGGTCCACCGACCCGGAGGCGATCGCGGTGATCGCCGACATCGCGCGGGAGTGGTGGCACACCGGTTGGTGCGCCGTGCGACCCGCGTTCGCCTCCGCGGCACTGCCCCGCACCGAGGACGCGGTACGGGAGCTGCGCGCGCTCGGCTGCCGCCGCGTCGCGGTCGCGCCGTACGTCCTCGCGCCGGGCTTCCTGCCGGACCGGATCGCGCGGGGCGCGGCCGAGGCGGACGTCCTGGCGGAGGTGCTGGGTCCGGCGCCGGAGGTGGCGCGACTGCTGCTGCGGCGGTACGACGAGGCGGGAACGCGGGGGCGTGAGGGCGCGCGGAGCCTCACGCAGCCCCTCGCGATGCTCGCCGCCGGGGTCACCTCGATGCGCTGAGCCGGGGGTCCCGGCCGCTCTCGGCGAGCGCGCGGTCGAACACCGGGGCGTCGTCCGGGACTTGGACCGGCGCGGCGAAGCCGTCGTACTGCCGGTAGAGGTCGCCGTGCTTGCGGACCACGTCCAGCACCAGCGCTGCGGTCTCCTGCGACACGCGGAACTCCTGGCCGGTGGCCGTGGCCACATCCCACCCGTGCAGGACCGTCTCCTTGATCAGCAGCTCGGCGAGTTCGGCGGCGGGCAGGGTGGCGTACCCGAGGTCGATCTCGCCCTCCCAGACGCCGGGGCCTGACCAGGCGGCGAGCGCGCGGTCGAGTTGGGCGGCGTACGCGTCGGCCCAGGCGGGGTCGGCGGTGAAATCGGTTTCTGTGAGTTTCTCCGGGAGCTGGGTGCGCAGGGCGCGGTGCTCAAGGCCGTGGGACGTGTACAGCACCCAGTGGTTGACGAGGGTGCGCAGGTCCCAGTCCCCGCAGTGCGTGGGCCCGTCGAGCCGTGCCGCCGGGACGCCACGGGCGACCCGGGCCGCCTCGGCGGCACATGCGACCAGGTGGGCGTGGGTGTCTGGGTAGGTGGGCGTGCCTTCGGAAGTGGTCATGCACCCCACGCTAGAGACCGTCCGCTCAGCCCTCTTGAACAAACGCGACAAGCTTGAGCAGCTCGTCGGCCGACAGCGAACCGGCCGCGCGCCGCTCGCGTGCGAACTCGTTCGCGAGCCGCTGGAGGAGCGTGTTCAGCGGGGTCGGTACGCCGTGCAGGCGCCCGAGGAGCGCGATCTCACCGTTGAGATAGTCGGCCTCGATGCTGCCGGTGCCCCGCGCGAGCGACTGCCACGAGGAGCCGCCCCCGCGCGGAGCGCCCGGCAGCGGAACGAGCGTGATCTTGTCACCCCGCAGCGCGCGTTCCTCCTCGGTGCTGGCGTAAGCGATTCCCGCCGCTTCCAGTACGGCCTCCCCCTCGCCCCGCACCTGCTCCCACAGCGCCGCCAGTCCCTCCGAACCGGCCACCGCTTCGAGGGAGTTGGCCAGGTTGGTGAGCAGCTTCGCGTACTGCCAGCGCGTCACGTCGGGGACGACGGGCGCCTCGAACCGCGCCGCTTCGAAGTCCTCGGCGATGCGGTGGGCGGTGGCGTCCGTGCCGTGCGGATAGCGGCCCAGGTGGAGGATGCCGGTCAGCGGGGTGCCGGCCGCCGAGACCACGCCGGGTTCGACGTGCGCGGACGGCAGCCAGACGCAGACGCCGTACACGTGCGTGAAGCGGCGCAGGGCGATGCGCTGGCTCTCCACGCCGTTCTGGGCGCACAGCAGGGGGAGCCGCTCGGCAGCGGTGCCGCCCCCGGCGACCGGCGCGGGGCCCCAGGCGGCGAGGGCGGCCTCGCTGTCCTGTGTCTTGACGGCGAGGATCAGGACGTCGTCGGCGCGCAGTTCGCCGAGCGCCTCGGGTCCGTCGACGACGGGGAGGCGGTACGTCAACTCGCCCTCGGGGACGTGCAGTCGTAGCCCGTTCTCCTGAAGTGCCGTGTGGTGGGCGCCGCGTGCGACCAGGACGACCTCCCGTCCGGCCCCCGCGAGCCGCCCGCCGATCGTGCCGCCGACGGCTCCTGCTCCGATGATGATGTAGCGCATGGGACGAGCGTAGGGTCTGCCGGATGACCGGCGCTTTTCAGGAGACGTTCGTACTCGGCGGTGAACTCCCCGTCCGCCGCCTCGGCTTCGGCACCGCCCAGCTCACCGGCCCCGGCTACTGGGGTCCGCGCGGGGATGCCCGGGAGGCGGTGGCCGTGCTGCGGCGGGCCGTCGAGCGCGGGGTGACGCTGATCGACACGGCGGACAACTACGGGCCCGGTGTCGCCGAGGAGTTGGTGGCCGAGGCGCTGTATCCGTACCCGGCGGGGGTGGTGGTCGCCACCAAGGGCGGGGTCGTGCGGACGAGCGACAGCGCCTGGCACGTGGACGGGCGGCCGGAGCGGCTGCGGGCGATGTGCGAGGCCAGCCTGCGGCGGCTGCGGCTGGAGCGGATCGACCTGTACCAGCTGCACCGGCTCGACCCCGCCGTACCGATGGCCGAACAGCTCGGCGCGCTGGAGGAGTTGCGGGCGGAGGGGAAGATCCGGCTGGTCGGGCTGGACACAGTGACGCCGCAACAGCTCGGCGCGGCGCTGGAGTTGACGCGGATCGCGTCCGTCCAGAACCGGTACAACCTCCAGGACCGTTCCTCGGAACGGCTTCTGACGGTGTGTGAGGAACACGGGATCGCCTTCCTGCCCTGGTTCCCGCTGGGCAACGGCGCCCTCACGGCCGACCCGGCGTGTACGGCGGTCGCCGCCGCGCGCGGGGTGACGGCGGGGCAGGTCGCGCTGGCGTGGCTGCTGCACCGGTCGCCGGTGCTGTGCCCGACGCCGGGGACGGGGTCGCCGGTTCACCTGGAGGAGAACCTGGACGCCGGCCTCGTACAGCTCTCGAAGGAGGAGCTAGCTCGGCTGGGGTGAGGTCAACTCGGCCAGTTTCACTACGGTGTTCCAGTTCCGGCTGGTCGCGACGATGTCCTTCGTCAGGCGGGGGCGGGCGAGTTGCACGGCGAGCTTGGAGCGGCCAAGGCCGTCGGGGGCGTAGAGGTAGAGCGCGCGGTCGCCGATGCGGAACTCCTCCGGGAGGAAGGCGGCTTGGTCGATCCCGGCGAAGCGGTCGGCGGCCACGGGGGCGGAGAAGTAAGTGACGTGGAGTTGCTTGGGCTCCAACTCGGCGGCGGGGAAGGGGCATGCGTCGACGATCGCCTTGAGGTAGGCGTGGTCGCGGACGAGGACGTCGACGGTGAAGCCGAAGCGCTTCTCGACGGCCCGCTCGATAGCGGCGGCGAGGGAAGCATCGTCGCCGGCCGTGGAGAACACCGCCTGCCCGCTCTGGAGGTACGTACGGACGTCGCCGTACCCGAGCCCCTCCAGCAGGGCGCGCAGGTCGGCCATGGGGAGCTTGCGGTTGCCGCCCACGTTGATACCGCGCAGGAGGGCCGCGTAGATCGTCGTCATGGGGTCAGGGTAGGGGGCGATCGGCGCTGGTCACGGCGGCACACCCCCGAGAGGGGCGGGAGCCGACCCCGATGCGTGTAGGGGCCCGCGGTCCTCCCGTGAGGGGAGAGCGCGCGGTCCATGGGGATGAGTTCGCAGGCCAGGACTTCACCGGCGGGCACGAGGAACGGCTCTTATCCGCGCCATACCTTCGATACAAAGGCGAGGACAGGGGGTCGTCGCCGGAGCCGAGGGGGATGGCCGGTCATGGGGAAGGCAGACGTGCGGGGTTTCGCGGCCCGCGCAGGCGGCTGGAGCGCCCGCCACCGATGGGCGGCCGTCGGGATCTGGGTGCTGTTCGTCGTCCTGGCGATGGGGCTGGGCTCGGCGATGGGCCGGGCGGACGTCGGCGACGCGGACGACCTCAAGGGCGAGACGCACACCGCCGCCACGATCATCAAGGACTCCGGCATCGAGGAACCGGCCGGTGAGACCGTCCTGTTGCAGGCCAAGGGCGGTCAGCTCAAGGCCACCGACGCCGAGTTCCGGCAGGCCGTGCAGGCGGTGATCAGTGCCGTCGAGAAGACCGGCCGGGTCACCGACGTCACCTCCCCGTACGACACGGACACGGTCTCGAAGGACGGGCGCAGCGCCCTCGTCCAGTTCGACATGCGCGGCGACGCCGAGACGGCGGGCGAGCGGGTGGAACCGGTGCTGAAAACGGTTGCTGCCGTGCAGCAGCGGTACGCGGACTCGCTGCGGATCGAGGAGATCGGCTCCGCCAGCATGAACAAGACGTTCGACGACGCGTTCGGCGACGACTTCAAGCAGGCCGAGTACTCCGCCGTCCCCGTCGCGCTCGGCATCCTGCTGATCGCGTTCGGCGCGCTGGTCGCGGCGCTGCTGCCGGTGGCGCTCGCGCTCACCGCGATCATGGCGACGATGGGCCTGATGGGCGTCGTCAGCCACCTCCAGCCGATGAGCGACACCGCCGACTCCGTGATGCTGCTGGTGGGGCTCGCCGTCGGCGTCGACTACTGCCTGTTCTACCTGCGCCGCGAGCGCGAGGAGCGCGAGGCCGGACGCGATCCGCAGACCGCGCTCAGGATCGCCGCCGCGACCAGCGGACGGGCGATCGTCGTCTCCGGGGTGACGGTGTGCGTCGCGATGGCGGGGATGCTGTTCACGGGGCTCGCCGAGTTCGAGGCGATGGGTCTTGCGTCGCTGATGGTCGTCGCCGTGGCGATGGTCGGGTCGGTGACCGTGCTGCCGGCGCTGCTGTCCCTGCTCGGCGAGCGGGTCGAGAAGGGCCGGGTGCCGTTCCTGCGGCGGCGGTCCAGGCACGGCGGCCCGGGCAGCGGCGAGAACCGGTTCTGGTCGGCCGTCCTGAAGCGGGTCCTGGCCCGGCCGTGGGTCTCCGTGGCCGTCGCGGGCGGCGCGCTCCTCGCGATCGCCGCGCCCGCGCTCGGCATGAAGACCCAGAACCTCACCCTGGAGAAGGAGTTCGGCGACCGGCTGCCCATCGTCCAGACGTACGTCCGGGTCAACGAGGCGTTCCCCGGGGGTACGGCGCCGGCCGAGGTCGTCGTCAAGGCGAAGGACATCTCCGCGCCCGAAGTCCGGTCCGCGCTGGAGGAGTTCAAGGCCGAGGCGGTCTCCTCGGGGGCCTCGCGCGGGCCCGTCGAGATCAAGGTGCACCAGCGGCAGAACCTCGCCTACGTGTACGTCCCGCTGGTCGGCGGGGCCGATCTGGACGCGGCCGGGAAGAGCCTGGTCACGCTGCGCGACGAGGTCCGGCCGGCAACTCTCGGCAAGGTGGCGGGAGTTCAGGCGCCGGTCGCCGGTGACGTCGCAAGCTCGCACGACTTCAACGAGCAACTCGTGGGCTCCGTCGCCCCCGTGTTCGTCTTCGTCGTCGTCTTCGCCTTCCTGCTGATGCTGGTGTCGTTCCGCTCGCTCACCGTCGCGGTCACCTCGATCGCCCTCAACCTCCTGTCCGTGGGGGCCGCTTACGGGATTCTCGTCGCCGTCTTCCAGCACGGCTGGGGTGCGTCGCTGGTGGGCGCGGAAGGGGTCGGGGCGATCGTGACCTGGCTTCCGCTGTTCCTGTTCGTCATCCTCTTCGGGCTCTCGATGGACTACCACGTGTTCGTGGTCTCCCGTATCCGCGAGGCCCGGATGCGGGGGCGGACGACCCTCGACGCGATCACGCACGGCGTCGTCACCACCGCCGGGGTCGTCACCAGCGCCGCCGCCATCATGGTCGCCGTGTTCGCGATCTTCGGGACGCTGTCGATGCAGTCGATGAAGCAGATGGGGGTGGGCCTCGCGGCGGCCGTCCTCATCGACGCGACGATCATCCGGGGCGTGCTGCTGCCGGCGGTGATGGCGCTGCTCGGGGAGCGGAACTGGTATCTGCCGAAGTGGCTGCGGTGGATGCCGGATCTGACGCACGACGAGTCGGCGGAGGCGGTCGCGGGAGCGTCACAGGCTTCGGAAGGGGAGCGGAAGGCGGCACTGAAGGTGTGAACCGCAGCCCCGAGGGCCCGTCGACTTCTTCTTCGAAGCCGACGGGCCCTCGGGCATCAC